>JANMJU010000003.1:0-45337 GCA_031371545.1 Chitinophagaceae bacterium | reverse complement strand
GATTGCAGTGGCGGCAGCTTTATATTTTTTGTTACCCAGTAAAAATAAAATAGATTTTAACGCACAGGTAAAACCCATCTTTAATAAAAAATGTATCACCTGTCATGGTGGTGTAAAACAACAATCCAATTTTAGTTTGCTGTTTAGAGAAGAAGCATTGCAAAAAGCAAAGTCAGGTAAGTATCCAATTATTCCCGGAGATGCAGGAAACAGTGAACTGGTAAGAAGAATAAATGAAAAAGATGTTGAAGAGCGGATGCCGTACAAACATGAGGCATTGTCAAAAGATGAAATTGCAATTTTAGAACAATGGATTAATGAAGGAGCGGTGTGGGGAACACATTGGGCTTATGTGGCTGTGCAGCAACCAACTATTCCTGATGAAAAAAATAACTGGATAAAAAATGATATTGACAAATTCATTTATCAAAAATTAACCGAAGAAAAACTACAGCCATCAGTACCGGCAGATAAAGCAACATTATTAAGAAGAGTTAGCCTTGACTTAACAGGCTTACCACCGGATGAAAACATGGCAACAAAATTTTTGAATGATAATTCTGCTGCTGCTTATAATAATTTGGTTGATGATTTATTGGCATCACCTGCGTATGGAGAAAGATGGACTTCTCTCTGGCTTGACCTTGCCCGGTATGCTGATAGCAAAGGTTATGAATCTGACCAGGGAAGAAGTATCTGGAAATATAGAGACTGGCTTATCAATGCTTTTAATGCAGACAAGCCATACAATGATTTTTTAATAGAACAACTGGCAGGAGACTTAATGCCCAACCCCGATGATGCAAAATATATTGCCACCGCATTTCACCGCAACTCATTAACGAATGATGAAGGCGGAACAGACAATGAAGAATTTAGAACGGCGGCAGTGTTGGATAGAGTGAACACAACATGGAGTGCATTGCTGGGCACCACGTTTAATTGTGTGCAGTGCCACAGCCATCCTTACGACCCATTTAAACATGATGAGTATTATAAGTTCATGGCGTTCTTTAATAACTCAAGAGATGAAGATACCGAAGCGGATTATCCTTTGCTGCGGCAATACACAAATGAAAGAGACAGTACAAGGTTTGCACAACTGATGGAGTGGCTGAATAAAAATGTTTCTGCAAAAGAAGCAAGAGAGCAATATGATTTTTTAAAAACATGGCAACCCACAGTGAATGCTTTACGCTGCGATGAATTTGTAAATGCAGCAATGACGGGCTGGCTTACAGAAATAAGAAATTATGGAAGCTGCCGGCTTCCTGCTATTTCTATGAATGGTGCTACTGAATTTACAGTGCAGTTTGTTTCTATTCACAACACCGGGCAACTGGAAATTTACATTGACAGCCTCAATACAAAACCATATAAAATAATAAAAGCATGGGCAACAACAAAGGGTTGGGATTTTGCAACAGTGCCAATTGAACCAGTTGAAGGAACACACAATTTGTATTTGAAGTATGTGAATACATCCATCAAACCAGAACAGGAAAACGGGATTCTGATGCAATGGTTTCGTTTTAGTAATTCTTTTCCCGGTAAAGACAAACCTGGTTATGCTGTTGCAAAAAATTTGTTTGATAGTTTGATGCGTTCAAACCCTGTAACCACCCCGGTGATGATGGACAACCCTGTTAACATGCTCCGGACTTCCAATGTTTTTGAAAGAGGCAACTGGATGGTGAAGGGAAAAGAAGTAGCACCTGATGTGCCGCATATCATGAATGCTTTTCCCGAAGGTGCAGCAAAAAACCGATTGGGTTTGGCGATGTGGCTTACAGATAAAAAAAATCCATTAGTTGCAAGAACAATGGTGAACCGTTTATGGGAGCAATTATTTGGAACAGGCATAGCAGAAACATTGGAAGACCTCGGCACACAGGGAATACCGCCAACACATAAAGAACTGCTGGATTATTTAGCATGGAAATTTATGAATGAAGATAACTGGAGTATAAAAAAATTGTTGAAAGAAATAGTAACGTCTGCCACTTACCAGCAAACATCAAAAGCTACTGATGAATTATTAAAAAAAGACCCCAATAATAAATGGTATGCAAGAGGGGCAAGAGTAAGATTGTCTGCAGAACAATTAAGAGACGAATGCTTGTCGGTAAGTGATTTGCTTAGTAAAAAAATGTTTGGCAAACCTGTAATGCCTTTTCAGCCTGATGGAATTTGGCACAATCCCTACAATGATTCTAAATGGGAAATGAGTAAAGGGGAAGATATGTACCGCAGAGCTGTTTATACTTTTTGGAAAAGAACGTCACCTTATCCTTCGATGATAACTTTTGATGGTGCACAAAGAACCACCTGCGTAACAAGAAGGATAAGAACAAACACTCCGCTGCAGGCATTGACTGCTTTAAATGATTCTTCTTATTTAGTAATGGCAAGAGCGTTTGCTTATCGTATGCAGCAGTTGGGTGATAAAGATGCAGGTAAGCAAATTGAAAAAGGGTATCAGGCAATGATGTATAAAAAGATTAGTGAAGCAAAATTGAATGCGTTGATGGAGTTGTATAATACATCGCTGGTAAAATATAAAAGCAATAATAAAGCAGCTGGTGAAATGCTGGGAGATAAAAACAAACCTGCCGATGCAGCAACAGCATCAATGGTAGTGGTGGCGAACGCAATGTTGAATACTGATGAATGGGTGAATAAGAATTAGGCCCGGCCTCCCCTTGAACTTCGTTCGTTCCCATTCAGGGAACCTTCAAAGGAGAGGCTTTAGAACCTGTGAATTAGAACCTGTTTTTATAATAGCGGAAAGTGGGAGCAATTGTTGAATGGAGAACCAAAGAATATGTGGAAGATAAAATGTTTGTTGATGGTATGAAGCACCGCTCCTTCCCTTTTGGGGAAGGAGAAGGAGGATGAGGCCGTAATAATGTGATAAAAGATGAATAAAGAATAAAAAGTACAAGAGTGCGACGCCAATGAAGATGATAAATGATTCAATGCTCGGCACATAAAAATAAAAAAAATCTCCCTTTAAGGGATAGGGGTATGACACAAAAAGAATTACATAATCAACGGCTGGTAAAAGAAGCAGAGCTTGCAGCAATGCAATACCACACCCGCCGCCATTTCATAAAAGAAAGCGCCATGGGTTTGGGAGCATTGGCGTTGGGTTATTTATTAAACGGATGCGGAAGCAAATCAACAGCAGTAACAAATAATTTTTTTGATGCAGCCAATCCATTAGCGCCAAAGCCACCCATGTTTCCCGGAAAGGCAAAAGCCGTGATTTACATTCACATGGCCGGCGCACCATCGCAATTAGAATTATTCAGTTACAAACCGGAGCTGGCAAAACTGGATGGACAGGATTGTCCGCAATCATTATTAGAAGGAAAAAAATTTGCATTCATAAGAGGCGTTCCAAAAATGCTGGGGCAGCAGGCAGCATTCAAACAATACGGACAAAGCGGCATGTGGATGTCAGATAATTTACCCCACTTGTCAACGGTAGTGGATGAAATAGCAATGCTGAATGCAGTAACCACCGACCAGTTTAATCATGCGCCTGCACAATTATTAATGCACAGCGGCAGTGCAAGACAGGGAAGGCCCAGCATGGGTTCGTGGGTTACTTATGGATTGGGAACTGAAAATAAAAATTTACCAGGCTTTGTTGTGCTGACATCCGGCGGTAACAATCCTGATGCTGGTAAAGCCATTTGGGGAAGTGGATTTTTGCCAAGTGTTTATCAAGGTGTGCAATGCAGAAGCGAAGGCGACCCGGTGTTGTTTATAAAAGACCCCGAAGGAATGGACAGGGATATTCGTAAGGCATCTATTGAAGCAATAAATAAAATAAACCAGGATGAATATACAGAGTATAAAGACCCTGAAATTCTTTCCCGTATTGCACAATATGAAATGGCTTATAAGATGCAGGTTTCTGTTCCTGAAGTGATGAACATAAATGATGAACCTGCATACATACACGAAATGTATGGCACCAAACCCGGCGAAGCAAGATTTGCTAACAATGTTTTGCTGGCAAGAAAATTAGTGGAGAAAGGCGTTCGCTTTGTGCAGTTGTTTGATTGGGGATGGGATTCACATGGCGATAGTGCACAGGCATCAATAAATATAGGAATGGTAAATAAATGCCGCAGCGTTGATAAGCCAATTACTGCATTGCTGCTGGATTTAAAGCAAAGAGGATTGCTGGATGAAACATTGGTGATATGGGGTGCAGAGTTTGGAAGGACACCGATGCTGGAAAACAGGGATGGAAAAGTAATGCCATTCAAAGGAAGGGACCATCATGGCGAAGCATTTAATATGTGGATGGCTGGCGGTGGGGTAAAGGGCGGCGTTAGTTATGGCGAAACGGATGAGATTGGTTACAGCATAGTGAGTGGCAAAACAGAAGCATTCGATATACAGGCAACAATTTTAAATCAATTGGGTTTTGACCATGAAAAATTTACTTATGAATCGCAGGGAAGACCATTCAGGTTAACGGATGTGAGTGGGAAAGTGATACATGATATTTTGGTATAAGAACCCCGTCAGCGGTTGAAAACCCTGCCGGCGGTTCTGCAAGAGGGGCAATTTTTTTTGAACCAAGCATTTAAATTTCAATTTGGCTTCATTGGCGTCGCACTCTTGTACTGAAAATCTTTATTGAGCTTTTCTTAGTGCGGATGATTGAAGCGATTGTTGACAGTAAATTTCTTTAACCCCGGAGGGGTTTAATATTCATAACCCCGGATGGAATCCGGGGATAAAAAGAAGAAATGAAACATAACCGAAGAAACTTCCTGCAACTAACGGGCACAGCCGTCGCAGGCAGTTTACTGTCTTCGTTGCAAACTTTTACCTTGGAAAACAAACCAACTTTTACTATGAACGATAAATACGAATTACTGATTCTTGCAACAGACTGGGGCTATGAAGGAAACTACGACAGTTTTTTTACCAAAATAAAAAAAGATGGCTACAATGGTTGCGAAACATGGTTGCCGGGAGAAGAAAAATACAGGAAGGAACTGACAGAAGCAGCACAAAAACATGGATTGGTTTTCGGGATTATGTTTGGCATTGGAGACCCGGATATTGAAAAGAACATGAAGGAATTTAAAGAAGGGCTTGACCTTGCCATTGCACTAAAACCAATTTATATTAATTGCCATACTGCAAAAGACCATTTTTCATTTGAGCAGTTAAAACCATTTTTTGACCACACGATTCAGTTGTCAAAAAAAACAGGCATTCCCATTTATCATGAAACACACCGGGGCAGGGCATTGTATTCAGCACCGGTTGCAAGGAAATTTTTAGAAGCTGTTCCAGAGCTAAAAGTTACTGCCGACCTTTCTCACTGGTGCAATGTGCATGAATCTTTTTTAGAAGACCAGCAAGAAACAATGAAACTGGTAATTGAAAGAACAGAACATATACATGCAAGGATTGGTCATGCAGAAGGGCCGCAAGTGAATGACCCACGGGCACCTGAATGGGAATACGCAGTAAAAAAACATTTTGAATGGTGGGATAAAGTGGTGGAACGAAAAAAGAAAAACGGACAGCGGATGACATTCCTCACAGAATTTGGGCCGCCATTATACATGCCTACGTTGCCTTACACTTTGCAGCCGCTGGCAAATCAATGGGAAATAAATGTACACATGATGAAGTTGTTGAGGGAAAGATATTCATAACCAGTCTGACCGTCCCGGTCTGACTGGTTATGAAATTTTACAGAACGAATAGAATAAGATTTTTTAGTTGAACACCATTTTAACCATAACAGATTTTATAGGCAGGTTTCATCCTGTGTTAGTGCATTTGCCCATTGGCATTTTGCTGCTGGCAATAATATTTCATTTTCTTTCTTACAAAAAGAAATTTGAAACACTGCAACATGCTGTTAAATATTCATTGTTGCTGGGAATGTTTGCCGCCATTGCTTCCTGCATCAGTGGGTTCTTATTATCAAGTAGTGGCGACTATGAAGAAGCATTGGTAGATAAACACCAGTGGTTTGGAATTGGGGTAGCCGTTGCCGCAATAGTGGCTTATATTCTTGTTGTAAAAAGTTCATCATTTATAAAATGGATGATGCCGTTGCTGGCATTATTAATTATCATCACCGGGCATTTGGGCGGCAGTATCACACATGGTGAAGATTATTTAACAAAATCATTTTCTGAAAGAAATGATAAAGGAACAATGATAACCAAACCAATTCCCAATGTGCAGGAAGCGGTTGCTTACAATGATATTATACAACCATTGCTGCAGGCAAGATGCTACAACTGTCATGGGCCTAATAAGCAGAAAGGAAAACTAAGATTAGATGAACAATCATTTATTGAAAAAGGCGGAGAAGATGGCAAAGTAATTATAGCCGGCAGCGCCGGCGAAAGTGAATTGATAAAAAGAATTTTATTACCGGCAGATAATAAAGACCACATGCCGCCAAAAGAAAAAGCACAACTCACCAAAGAACAAATTGAACTGCTCAACTGGTGGGTAAACAGCGGCGCTGATTTTCATAAAAAAGTAACAGAGCTAAAACAGCCGGAAAAAATAAAACCATACTTAATTGCATTGCAAAGTGGCGGACAAAAAACGGTAGCAGCTATCACAAGTATTCCGGAAGCTGTGATAGAGAAAGCACCTGATGCTGTAATAGAAAAATTAAAAGCATTAGATGTTGCCATAAGCCCGGTATCGCAAAACAGTAATTATCTAATGGTAAATTTTGTGTCTGTTGATACTGTTACATCAAAACATTTAGAGTTGATGAAACAAGTAAGCAAACAAATCATTTGGCTGAAAGTGGGAAACACTGAAATAAATACTGCAGCACTTACTGTTATTGGAAATCTGCCAGCACTAACCCGTTTGTTTCTTAACAACACAAATGTTTCTGATAATGATTTGCTTTCTTTTAAAAACCTCTCACAATTGCAGTACCTTAATCTTTCCCAAACAAGAGTTACTGTTAACGGCTTAAATAATTTAAACGGTTTAAAAAACTTACAGCAATTGTATTTATATCAATCAGGAATTACTCCTGCCGATTTTACAGTTTTGCAAAAAGCATTTCCAAAAACGGTAATTGATACAGGCGGTTATCAATTAGCTTTTTTTCCGACGGATACAATACAAGTAAAACCTAATCCACAAAAAATTAAATAGTATGAAGAAGACATTACGCCTGCTGATTGTTTGCCTGAGTATTTCATGCACTGTTACTTTGAATGCACAAACAAAAACGGATGCTGCTTTTATCCGCAATAAAACAAAAGGCTTGTTGCTGGGTACTTTTATTGGCGACGCACTCGGCGGCCCGATAGAATTTCAGGGGCATCCAGAAATACAGGCATCGCCTAACCCACCAAAACTATGGACAGATACAAACGAAATAATAAATGATGCTGCATTAAAAGCCGCTGCAGAAAGATTGTATTTCAGAGAGTATAAATATGTTTTGCCCTTTGCACAATCTTATGGCTGCTGGGCTGCCAATGCACCACCCGGAAGTGTTACGGATGACAGCAGGCATAAATTTATTTTCCTTCACATGCTTCGCAATGCACAGCAAAAAAAACTAATTGCTGTAAATGATATTACATTGGCAAATGCTTATTTAACATGGAGCAAATCAAAAACAATTACAACACATCCGGGCTACGATACAATGTGTCCGCAATGGTTGGATGAATCTTATAAAGCAATTAATTGGTTAAAAGGAAATCGGGAACCTGGCAAAGCATATCCCTTAGAAAGATTATGGAATGCACTACCTACATGCTATGGACAAATGGCGCTTACACCAATGGCTGCATTGTATCCCGGGCAGCCGGAGAAAGCATATTTGTCTGCGTACAATATTGCCTGGTTTGAAAATGGTTTTGCAAAAGATATGATTGCAGCCATCAATGCCGGTTTATCAAAAGCATTAACGCTTGACCCAACTAAAATGACTAATGAACAGTTGTGGACAGAAGTGATAAATACGATGAAAAATACTGACCCGTATGATTATAAAAAAGTACCGTGGTGTGAAAGACAGGTTGACCGCTGGATGAATTTGTCAGATTACTATGTGAAAGAAGCCAATGGCTCGCCTGCAAAATTGTTTGCCTTGCTGGATAAAGAATTTATGTACACCACCAAATGGGAAGCACAAGTGCCGTATAATTTTATTTTCTGCTGTTTAAAAATTTGTAAGTACGACCCACTGGCTGCAATGCAAATGAGCATTGAATGGGGCAACGACCATGACAGCTATGCACAATTGTTAGGTGCTTTTGTCGGCGCAATTTATGGGCCTGAAATTTTTACAAATGAATTAAAAACAACAATTACTAAAAGGTTGCGATTAGATTATGATGAAGATATAGATGAATGTGTAAATACATTGGAGAAAAGTAGGGGTTTAAAAGTATTAAATAAGAGATGATAGTAATAGTTAGCCCTGAAGGGGCGTAATATCTTAGCGATGGGTGAAACCCATCGCAACCATACAATGTGAGAAAAGATGAATAAAGAAATAACAGTACAAGAGTGCGACGCAACGATGCTAAATAATAATTCAAAAGCTAAGTACAAAAAATTTAAAACACCATAAAAATTATTTGCTATGAGTAACATGTCAAGACAAAAATTTTTACAATACACAGCCGCCGCTGGTGCAGCAGTTTTGCTTTCTTCATTAGAAAGTTTTGCATTAAGCACAGATGAAAAAAAATTACGGGTGGCGGTTATTGGCTGCGGAAGTGTAAGCAACCGTTATTTACCACAATTGCTTTCATCTAAGTTGATTGAAGTAGTAAGTCTTTGCGATATAAAATATGAAAGGGCGGAGGAGCAAAATAAAAAGTATAATGTAAATGCACAAACGTATCCGCACATTGATAAGATGCTTGCAGGCGTGCCATTTGATATGATGGTAACATTGACTGATATGCAGAAACACGGAATGCTGAATAAAAAAGCAATCCTTGCAGGCAAGCATGTGTGGAGTGAAAAGCCAATGGCAAATACTTATGCAGAAGGCAAAGCATTATTGGATTTGGCAAGAAGCAAAAAATTAAGATTATGGGGAGCACCTGCAGTAGTAAACTCACCGCAGTTTGAATTTATGAGCAAACAAATTCAGTCTGGAAAATTAGGAAGAGTAGCAAGCGCTCACGGACAATACGGACACACAGGCCCTACATGGAGTGCATTCTTTTATGAGAAGGGCGGCGGAAGTATGCCAGACCTTGGTGTATATAATATGGCGACACTAACGGGATTGCTTGGCCCGGCAAAAAGTGTAATGGCCATGACGAGTATTGTAAACCCTGAAAGAACTGTTGATGATAAAGGAAAAATAAAAGTAGAAGCAGAAGACAATGCACATGTTTTATTAGAACACGATAAAGGCGTAATAAGCCATGTAATGTGTGGCTTTAATTATTTTGACCCACACGGTCATGAAGCAGGTACACAAACTTTGCACTCTATCCAGATTTATGGCGATTATGGCAACATGCGTTTGGTGGGTTATGATTGGGAAACGAATGGCGTATGGTTAGATACAAGTTGGGATAAGCCTGCGGAGTTGATGAGTACTGACAAAGGCGGTTACGAATGGCAGGAAGGCGCAAGGGTTACCGGCGAAAGTATTATTAAAGGTGTTGAACCAAGAATAAATGTAGAGCATGCACTGCATGTATTGGAAATTATTGAGGCGGCAAGAAAATCATCTGCCACCGGAATGAAAGTAAAATTGAAAAGCAAATTCCCCTGGCCAATGGTAAAATAAAATGCGAAGCATTTTCATTCGTGTTCATTTGTGAAATTCGTGGCAAAATTTATTCTGTGTTAATCCGTGCAATCTGTGGCAAAAATAAAATAGCGTTTATGAAATTAGCAATTCTTGGCTCCGGATTTATTTCAAGATTCTATGCTGTCTCACTTA
Source organism: Chitinophagaceae bacterium (assembly GCA_031371545.1). Classification (GTDB taxonomy): domain Bacteria; phylum Bacteroidota; class Bacteroidia; order Chitinophagales; family Chitinophagaceae; genus Ferruginibacter. Next base: position 35,382 of record JANMJU010000003.1, on the reverse strand, counting down.
CAGCACAACGCCGGAAAGATATAATTGTATCTGTCTATAGCCGCACAAAAAAAAATGCAAAGCAATTTGCTGAAGACTATAATGTGCCACATTGTTCTACAAGCATAAAAGAATGTGTAGAAAATAAAGAAGTGGATGCAGTTATTATCGGCTTGTCAAACGATATGCATCTGGAAGCAGTGCTTGCCTGTGCAGCCGCAGGAAAACATGTACTCTGCACAAAACCATTGGGAAGAACTGCAGCAGAAGCGAAACAAATGTTGGAAGCTGTTGAAAAAGCAAATGTGTTCGGCGGTTATCTCGAAGACTTATGCTACACACCAAAATTTTTAAAATCATTGGCATCAGTAAAAGCAGGAAGCATTGGCAGGGTAACGTGGACGAAGAGCCGGGAAACGCATTCCGGCCCACACAGCGATTGGTTTTGGGATAAAGAAAAATCCGGCGGCGGAGCAATGATTGATTTGGGTTGTCATTGTGTAGAGATATCAAGAAATTTTATTGGAAAAAATATTAAACCAATTGAAGTGATGTGCTGGGCAGCTACACAGGTGCATGCGATAGATGCGGAAGACAATGCTGTTGGTTTGGTGAAATATGCCAATGGCGCCATCGGGCAATTTGAAGTAAGCTGGAGTTTTCGTGGTGGCATGGATTTAAGGGATGAAGTGATGGGAACAGAAGGAACGATTTGGCTGAATAATTTTTTGCGTACAGGATTTGAAATGTTCAGCACAGGCAAAGGAAATAATTATGTGGCAGAAAAAGCAGAGAGCAACAGCGGCTGGTTGTTTCCCGTGGGTGATGAAGTGCATGAGTTGGGCTACAGCCACATGTTCACCGATATGTTTGATGCGATTGATAATAAGAAAGAAGCATCAGAAACATTTTATGATGGGTATATTGTAAATGCGATTTTAGATGCTGCTTACAAATCTGCCAAAACAAAACAATGGGAGCAAATTATAATTGATGACTGGCGTGGTGATACAGATACGGCAGCATCAAAAGAACAAACATCTTTTAACGAAAAATATTTTTTAATAAAAGAAGAAGTGCTGCCCGATGGAAAAAAAGTGTTTGTATTAAAAGATAAACAAAGCGGAGAAATAGTAAGACAGTAAATTATATTGTAATAAAAGATGAATAAAGAGATATTGTACAAGAGTGATTCTTATTTGCTTTTCTTAAAAGCAAATAAGAACAAAATCATATTTGCAACTGCACCTGAATAAAATTACTAATGCTGATTACCAAAAAATAAAAAATTATTATGCCAAATAATTACGATGCAATTGTTATCGGCACCGGTATGAGTGGTGGCTGGGCAATGAAAGAATTAACGGAACAGGGATTAACAGTGTTGGCATTGGAACGTGGCAGGCAATTGGAACACATCAAAGGCTATGATACAGCTTCATCAAATCGTTGGGACGTTGCAGACAGAGGCAACCTCACACACCAGTATAAAAACGATAATCCAATTCTTGTTCGTTCGGGTGTTGTTGATGGTTTCACCACAAAAATGTTTTCGCCGGACAATGAACATCCATACATTCAGGACAAACCTTTTGATTGGATAAAAGGTTATCATGTAGGGGGCCGTTCATTAATGTGGGGTCGCTGGACACAGCGCTGGGGCGAAGCAGATTTTGAAGCGAATGCAAAAGAAGGTATTGATACAGATTGGCCGATACGATATAAAGATATTGCGCCATGGTATAGCTATGTAGAAAAATTTGTTGGCATCGCAGGTAACAAAGATGGCTTGGCGCAAGTGCCCGATGGAGAATTTCTTCCGCCATTTGATATGACTGATTTTGAAAAATTAATAAAACAAAAAATAGAAAATAAATTCCCCGGAAGAAATTTAATCATCAGCAGAACAGCCAACCTTACTGCACAAAACGAAATTCATAAAGAATTAGGAAGAGGGAAATGCCAGGCAAGAAATTTATGCAGTCGTGGCTGCCCCTTTGGTGCTTACTTCAGCACACAATCAGCCACATTACCAGCAGCACAAAAAACAGGCAAGCTTACTTTACAAACGGATGCAGTTGTACATTCCATTATTTATGATGAAACAAAACAAAAAGCAACAGGTGTGAGAGTGATTGATGCACACACAAAAAAAGTAACGGAATATTTTGCAAAAATTATTTTTCTCAATGCAGGCTCCATCAACTCCAATCTTATTTTACTCAACTCAACATCCAATCGTTTTCCCAATGGGTTTGGCAATGATAGCGGTGTGTTGGGTCATTACATTATGACACATAATTACCGTGTAAGAGCAAGCGGAACTTTTGATGGAATGGAAGACAGTTATTATTTTGGCCGCAGGCCCAATGGTGTGTACATGCCAAGGTTTAGGAATTTCGGTAATGATAAACAAACAAATTTTGCAAGAGGCTATGCACTCGCCTGTTCATCTTACCGGCAAAATTGGAGCAGAGATATAGATGGCATCGGCATTGAGTTAAAAGAAAAACTAACGGAGCCGGGCCCATGGGTTTTCTTTGGAACGGCAATGGGTGAAATGCTTCCTTACAAAGACAATATGTTGCGGCTTGATAAAAATAAAAAAGATGAATGGGGCATTCCGTTGCTTCATGCGAATGTAACCTGGCATGAGAACGAAGATGCAATGGCGAAAGATGCAGTGCAACAGTTCAATGAAATGTTTGACAAGGCAGGATTAAAAAATATCACCGCAGAAGACAATCACCAGGCACCGGGAAAAGACATTCATGAAATGGGCGGCTGCAGAATGGGCAAAGACCCAAAGACTTCCATGCTTAATGAATGGAACCAGTTGCATGCAGTGAAAAATGTTTTTGTAACCGATGGCGCCTGCATGACTTCCTCTGCCTGTCAAAATCCTTCGCTCACTTATATGGCCATCACGGCGAGGGCGGCTAATTATGCAGTAAATGAGTTGAAGAAAAATAATTTGTGATGAGAATAAAAAATATTTTGGGACAAGCCGTAGTTCGTTGTGGCATCATCGTTGTGTCACTCACTTGTACAGCATACCATTTTGCAACTTTTATTATGGAGTAGAAAAAAATAACTTGATGAAAAAGAATTTTGCAATACTGTTTATTTGTTTCACTTGCATTCAATTTTGTTACGCACAGGAAAAACTGCATGTTGTCATTGCCGGTCTCAGTCACGACCATGTAAACAGGATGCTTGACAAAAACAAAGACGGCGAAATTATTATCGTTGGCATTATAGAATCAGACAAGCAATTAAGTAAGAAAAAACAAACAGCCTATCAATTACCCGATTCTCTTTTTTTCAATAACCTCACAACAGCAGTAAAGAAAACACATCCTGATTTGGTAATGGTGTATAATGCACCAACTGAACACCTTGCTATTGTGCAAGCCTGTATGCCGCTTCACATTCCTGTAATGCTTGAAAAGCCGCTTTGTTTTTCAAATGCAGAAGCTGCAAAAATTCAATTGCTGTCAAAAAAATTCAACACAAAAGTCTTCACCAATTTTCCATCAGCCTGGTACAGCAGTTTTATTGAACTGGCAAAAAGGGCAAATGAAATGGGTGCAATAAATAAAATGGTAATGCATGGCGGCCACCGTGGCCCAATTGAAATTGGCTGCAGCAAAGATTTCACCAACTGGCTCACCGACCCGGCAAAAAATGGTGGTGGCGCTATCACGGATTTTGGCTGCTATGGTGCAAGCATTATGACAGAATTAATGAAAGGCAAAAAACCAGTTTCCGTTTTTGCAATTGCCCGTCACCTCAAACCAACAGTTTACACAAAAGCAGATGATGATGCTACGATTGTTTTGGAATATCCAAATGCTACTGGTATTATTGAAGCATCATGGAACTGGCCTTATACCATAATGGATGCAGGCGCATATAGCAAAGATGTTTATTTACATGCCTCACAATTTAATGAAGGAAAAGAAGCCGCTTCTCTTCAATCAAAAAATGAGAAACAAACAAAAGCAGAAACGATAGCAATACCACAATACAAAGATGAAGTGGAATATTTAACAGCCGTAATAAAGAATGGTGACACAGATAATATCCCTTTGCTTTCATTGGAAAGAAATATTATCATTGTCCAGATACTGGATGCAGCAAGAAAGTCAGTGAAGGTCGGTAGAAAAATTTTACTCTGATGTAACCCCGTCAGCGGTTTTAACCCTGACGGCGGTTGCAACATAAAGCAAACTTGATAGAATTAAAAAAATAAGAACTTAAAAATGCTGAAAAATAAAAACATAGTAATCATCGGGGGCACTACAGGTTTGGGGTTAAGTGCTGCAAAAGCTTTTATTGCACAAGGCGCAAATGTTGTTGTAGTAGGAAGAAATGCCGACAGTGCGGAAGCTGCAAAAAAAGAACTTGGTAAAAAAGCGATGACTTTAGCAGCAGATGCTGCCAATGAAAATACTGCTATACAAGGGATAGATATTTGTGTAAATAATTTCGGCAGCTTTGACGGCCTCTATCATGTAGCCGGTGGCAGCGGCAGAAAAATGGGCGATGGCCCTTTACATGAATTGACATTGGAAGGATGGAATAAAACAATGGAATTAAATCTTACATCATTAATGTTAAGCAACCAGGCAGCGGTAAAAAATTTTTTGGAATTTAAAAAATCAGGAACGATATTAAACATGGGTTCAGTGCTTGGCTATTCGCCATCACCCAAATTTTTTGTTACTCATGCGTATGCTGCAGCAAAAGCGGCTATCATTGGTTTTACAAAATCAATTGCTGCCTATTATGCAGCAGACGATATAAGAATAAATGTAATTGCTCCGGCACTGGTGGAAACACCAATGGCGCAACGGGCAGCAAAAGATGAAGAAATTTTATCCTTCATCAAAACTAAACAACCGTTAGACGGCGGAAGAATTGGGAAGCCCGAAGATTTAGATGGATTGGCGACTTATTTTATGAGTGACTTATCAAAATTTACAACAGGGCAAATTGTAGCAGTTGATGGAGGATGGACAATTGCAGAAGGGCAATATTAAGAAGCCCCTCCTAACCTCCCCCGAGGGGAGGAACAAGAAAGAGTTCACTTCTTTGGAGTGCTTATCAAATAGTTGAGTGGTTGCTTTATTATTGATTAAAGATTTGATGAGGATGTGGAAGATAAAATGTTTAATAAAGATGAGAAGCACCGCTCCTTCTCTTCGGGGGAAGGAGATGGAGGAAGGGGCTTTTGCTGGCTAAAGAAATAATGTAAAAGTGGAAGATAAAATGTTTAATAAAGATGAGAAGCACCGCTCCTTCCCTTCGGGGGAAGGAGATGGAGGAAGGGGCTTTATCGGAATTGATTTAGGTGGCACCAGAATAAAAGGAGTTGCCATTGATGCAGATGGAAATATACTGCACCAAACTTATACACCTACAAATGATGGTGATGGCGAAGTATGGAAAGAAGCGATTAAAAAAACTGTAAACGATTTAAAAGAAAAAACAAATTCAGTAAATGCTATTGTAGGAATATCTGCACCCGGTTTACCAAACAATTCCAACACCTGCATTGCATTTATGCCGGGAAGACTGGAAGGGTTGGAAAATTTTATCTGGAGCACTTTTTTACAAACACCAGCGTATGTTTTGAATGATGGTGTGGCTGCAATGGTTGCAGAAGCTAAAGCAGGGGCTGCAAAAAACAGCACCAATGCAGTGTTGCTTACGTTGGGTACAGGCGTTGGCGGTGCGTTGCTTATCAATGGAAAACCATACCAGGGTTCATTTAATAAAGCCGGTCATTTCGGCCATAGCGTTGTTGATTGTAATGGCGATTGCGATGTAACAAATATGCCCGGCAGTTTGGAAGAATGTATTGGCAACTGTACTGTTGAAAAAAGAAGCGGTGGAAAATTTTCATCCACACATGAGTTGTTAATGGCGTATAGAAATGGTGATGAGTTTGCAAAAGATGTCTGGATGAAATCATTAAAGCACCTTGCTATTAGTTTGGCTTCTATCTGCAATATTATTTCGCCGGATACGGTAGTGATTGGCGGCGGCATTGCAGAAGCCAATGATGATTTGTTTGTGCCGCTGAATAAAATGATTGATGATTATGAATGGCAACCCGGGGGCATCAAAGCAACAATTGTAAAAGCACAGCAGGGAGATTTGGCCGGGGCAATTGGTGCCGCCTGTTTTGCAAAAGAAAAATATTCCGAAGAAAAAAAATAAAAAGATGAATGTAATTGAACAGTATATCAGCAAGGGAAAAGAAATAGCTGATGCCATTTTAAAACAGCAGGATAAAATAGAGCAGGCTGCACAATGGTTTTCTCAAACCATATTGCAGGGAAGAATGGTGCATTTGTTTGGCAGCGGCCACAGCCGTATAATGGTGGAAGAGATGTGGCCAAGGTATGGTTCATTCCCCGGCTTTAATCCTATTGTGGAATTGTCTTTATCATTTCACAATTTGGTAGTGGGTGCTAATGGGCAGCGGCAGGCTATGTTCTTAGAAAATGTTCCCGGTCTTGCAGACAGGATATTAAGAAATTTTGATTTGAAAGAAACAGATACTGCATTAGTTATCTCCTCCAGCGGTTGCAATATTGTTCCAATAGAAATGGCTGAAATTTTTCAGCAGAAAAAAATAAAAGTAGTTGCTGTTGTTACATCTGCACATTTAGAAGCAAGCACCAGCAAAAGAAGTGATGGAAAAAAATTATCTCACTTTGCCGATTTGATTTTAGATACCGGAGCACCTGCAGGAGATTCTATGATTTATGTTGATGGTTTAGAAACACCGGTTGCACCAGGTTCCACATTGGGCGGTGTATTTATCATCAACTCAATTAAAGCAAGGCTGGCAGAAATTTTAACACAGCAAAATCATCCGCCTAAAGTATTAACTGCAGGTTGTGTTATTGGTACTGAAAAAGCAACAAAACTTTTTGAATCGGCTTATGACGAACATGCACATCGGTTGGCAAAATTGTATCAGCAGATTGGTTATCCAAGTTATGTTTCAGAAAATAAATGATAATCCAAGGAGGCCTAAACATAAAAAATTTTATTGTGGTTTTAAAAGCCTGAAAGGCTGGTATTATTATAGAAAGAATAAGAACAATAGAATTTAAAATCCCGAAGGGATGACATTTTCAAATTATTTCACCCCTTCGGGGTTTATTAAGATTGATTTTGTTCTATAATAATAATATCCCTTCGGGATTAAAAATAACATCTGAATGAACTATTAAAAACAAATGCTCAATATTTTCAACCATACTAAAATTCCATTGTACTGCAGCACTGATATTTTAGTTATCGGTGCTGGCTCGGCAGGCTGTGCTGCAGCGTTGGCAGCAGCAACGCAAAAGAATTTTTCTGTAATGATTATTGAACGTTATAGTTTTCCCGGCGGCACATCCACACAAATGCTGGATACATTTTATGGTTTTTTTACACCGGGAGAAAATCCAAAGAAAGTAGCAGGCGGCATTCCTGATATGGTGGTAAATGCACTGGATAAAACAGGTGATATTTTTTTACGACCCAACACTTACGGCGCAGGTACAGGTGTAAATTATAATCCTGAAAAACTAAAATTGGTTTGGGATAATTTGATACAACATGCAGGAATCAATTATTTATTGCACACCACACTGGTTGACGTAGTTGAAACCGGCGAACAAAATATTTGCATCGTTTGGAACAAAGGCGGCTTCTTTAAAATTATTGCTAAAAAAATAATTGATGCCAGCGGCGATGCAGACTTTTGTCACTTGGCAAATTTTGAATATGAAATTGCCGGAGAGCATGAACCGGCACAAAGCATGACCACCACATTCCGCATGAGCAATGTTGATTTGAATGAGTATGAAAAAGCAGGAGGCAAAAAAATGTTCCAACAAAAAATGAATGATGCGGTTGCTAACGCATCACATCCACTGCCACGTAAGGAAGGCTCGGCACATGAGATGAATGCAAAAAAATGTATCAGCACTGTTGCTGTAAAAGTGAGCGGCTTCAGCGCATTAAAAGCAAATGAATTAACGAAGGCAGAAGTGGAAGGCAGACGACAGGCATTTATTTTTGAAAAGTTTTTTCAGGATGAAATTCCCGGTTACAATAATGCAAACATCATTGGGCTCTCACATCAAATAGGTGTAAGGGAAACAAGAAGGGTGTATGGCGAATACCGCTTGACAAAAGAAGATTGCATGAGTGCCAACATTCCTGCTGATACAATTTTGCTGTGTGGTGCACCCATTGAAGACCATCGCATGGGCAAGAGCGGAGAGAGTGAAACGTACTGGCAGTATGTTCCCGGCAATGGTGCGTATGGTGTGCCGTATGGAACCATCGTTCCAAAAAATAGTTTGACGGCATGGGTGGCCGGCCGTTGCTTTTCTGCCACACATGATGCACATGCAAGCTGCCGCTCCATGGCGCAGACAATGAGTATGGGACAAGCCGCAGGGTTAGCTGCAGTATTGTCGTTGCAAAAAGATTGTGCGGCAAATAATATAGAGGTGAAAGTTTTACAGCAGCAATTACATGATATTGGTGCAGTGCTGGAATTGCCTGTTGCAATAGCCGATACAACAAGAAACGGATGGAAGTATAATTTTTAATTTTTTGTGCCGGGCTGAATGAATACTATCAACTTCAGTGGCGTCGCACTCTTTTACTTTATAACAATATTGAACAAAACATTCGAAGCTTATGCCATTTGTAAGAACAGTTCTCGGTGATATAGCTCCTGTGGAAATAGGTTTAACCTATTCCCATGAGCATATCATTATTGAAGAAAGTTTTGTTACAATGGGTAATAAAGATTTTATTTTGAACGATGTTGATAAAGCAAGTGAGGAACTAAAAAATTTTTATGCAGCAGGAGGAAGAACAGTTGTTGATACCATGCCTGCTGCCTGCGGAAGAAATGTTTTAAAATTGGCACAGGTCTCAAAAAATACCGGCGTACATATTATCGTTCCTACCGGAATCCATCTGGAAAAATATTATCGCCCTAATCACTGGCGCTATTTTGTAACAGAGGAGGAACTGACAGGCTTGTTTGTAAAAGATATTACCGAAGGCATTGATGAATATGATTACAGTTGCCCCATAGTGAAACGTACATCACACAAAGCAGGCTTAATAAAACTGGCAACAGGAAAAGAAAAATTTACAGCACATCAACAAAAAATATTTCATGCTGTTGTGGATGCACATTTGCAAACCGGTGTTCCCATTCTTACTCATACAACCGATGGTGAACAGGCAATAGAACAAGTAGAATTATTTTTAAAACTCGGTGCCGATATAAAACATATTATTTTATCGCATCTTGACAGGAATATAGACTTGGGCTATCACAAAGCACTCATGCAAACGGGTGTGTATGTAGAGTACGACAGTCATTTCCGCTGGAAGAATGATGAAGACAACTGGACATATACTTTGCTGGAAAAATTACTGCCTGATTATTCAGAACAAATAACTATGGGTATGGACATGGCAAGAAACAGTTACTGGAAATCTTATGGAGGTGAGCCGGGATTAAATTATCTGCTAAGTAACTTTCATCAGCAAATGGAGAAAAGAGGGTTGAAAGAATATTTGGAGAAAATATTTTTTACTAATCCACAACGGTTGTTTTGTTTTAATAAATCAAATCAATAAAAATAATTTTTATGAACAAACAATTTGTTCAGCACCTTGTCAACAATTACAAATCAGGCTTTAGCCTGGAGCAGGCTTTTTATACCAACGCTGAAGTATTTGAAGCAGAATGGCAATCCATTTTTAAAAAGAACTGGCTCTTTGCTGGCAACACCGCACAAATACCAAAAGCAGGCGATTATTTTTTATACCATTTACAGAAAGATTCTATAATAATCATTCGTGGCAGCAATGGAGAAGTGTATGCACATTATAATACTTGCCGCCATCGTGGTTCTGCTATTTGTTTGCATGAAAAAGGAAACGCACCAAAATTAATTTGCCCTTATCACCAATGGGTGTATGATAAAGACGGCACATTACTAAATGCACGAATGATGCCGGATGATTTTTGTAAGGAAGAATATAATCTTCATTCAGTAAATGTAAAAGTGGTTGAAGGATTAATTTTTATTTCGCTTGCAAATGAATCACCTTCATTTGATGCAATAGAAAAAAGCTTGTCACCTTATTTAAAACCGTTTGAAATAAATAAAGCAAAAGTTGCAGCCATAAAAAATTACACACTCACTGCCAACTGGAAATTAGTGGCAGAAAATTTCAGAGAGTGTTATCATTGCGGTGGAGCACACCCTGAATATTGCGGAGCTGTTATTGGTGCTAATTTAAGAGAAGACACAGATGAACTTACATTATCAAAACAAAAAGACTGGAATGCAAACGGGCTGGAAACAAAATTGGTGGAAGTAACTGAAGGCACAACCACTTATGCTATTCGTTATCCTCTTCGCCCCGGAATAGAAAGTTATTGTGTGGATGGAAAAAAAATTTCTATACCGATGGGTTTGCATACAAATCATGATGCAGGTGTGGTGGGTTTGGTAAACTATCCCAACTTCTGGATGGATGCAGTGAGTGATTATGTTTGGACAATGAGAGTGACACCGGTGAATGCTTCCACAACGGATGTAGAGTTTTGCTGGCTGGTAGATGCTAATGCTGTGGAAGGAAAAGATTATGATTTAAAACGATTGACAGAATTTTGGGAAATCACAGGTGACCAGGATGGAAAATTGTGTGAGAATAATTTTAATGGAATACAAAGCAATGCTTATCAACCGGGGCCTTATGCACCGGTGGAAGACCAGGTAATAAATTTTGTGGATTGGTGTGTTGACAGATTAAAAGAAGGACTGAGTGAGCATAAATAATTTAAACAGCCAAGGCAAATGCAAAAGATAAATTTGGTACAACTATTTTTATCAATTACGTTTTTATTTTTCTCTATTGATAGTTATGCCCAAAATTATCCGCTCAGCCTTGAATACAAAGAGGGGAAAATAAAAGCAAGTATTCAAACAAATGGAGTAAACAGCTATTTTTTTCTTGAATCATTATTGCCGCAAACAACAACAGAAGCCAACACAGAATTAATATTGAATGATGGTAACACAATTAAAACCAGCAAGCCAGTTCGATATTTTGAAAATGAATGCACTGTTATAAATACGATTACAAAAACATTGTATGGGCTGCAATGGGATATGGAGATTAAAGGAAAAGGAAAACCATGGAGCGTACCCATTGAAACAATTTTAAAGTGGGAAAACAATGAAGCCATTCAGTTTTGGACAACATGGCCCGACAATCAAACAAAACAAGACATAACAGAATGGCAAGACCCATTTGAAACTGTACCGCTTCAAAATTTGTCAATGGTTTACGGCGGCGAAACACATTGGTCAAGAAACACATTTGCTATTCCGATGGCAAGTAGTTTTATCAAAGAAAAAAATATCGGAATAAGTTTTATTCAATCCCTCGAAGACACTATCCTTGATTTGCAAATGAACACTTCTGCAGATGGAAGCATTGCATACAGGCATATCAATCACCGCATTAGCAACGAAAATATTATTCACATCAGGCATCATATTGTACTGCATGAAGCAGACTGGCGGGCAGGCATGAACTGGATGTATGAAAATTATAAATCATTTTTTTTACCACAACAACCATTGGTAAATGATATTGCCGGTTGCGGTGCTTACTCTTCTTATGAAGGTGAACTGGATACAATGAAATATAAAAAGATGGCATTCAGCATCAACTGGAAAGCATCGCTTGATTTTCCTTACATGGGCATGTTTATTCCACCAGTAAAAAATGATGAAGAAAAATGGGAGCGTTATAAACAGGGAGGCATTACTGTTGGTGATGGATATGCTTCAGTAAAAAGCTTGAAAGAATATTCAGAGCGGTTTAAGCAAATGGGTTTTCATACACTCAGCTATTTTAATGTTACAGAGTTTGGTAATAAAATTATTTACCCTTATCAAAGAACATACAGTGATGAAAAAGATTATTGGAAGAACGCTAATGATTTTTTGTATAATAAATTGCCATCAGCAATGCTGCGACCGCAAAAGATAATGCCTGATTGGGATAGCAGACCCATTTATTCCAACTGGGAAGATTGTGTGGCAATGGACCCCGGTGATTCAGCATATCAAAATTTTTTATTGCATCAGGTAAAACTCCACATTGAAAAAATTCCTGCATCATCAGGCATTTGTATTGACAGGCTTGACTGGTTAAGATATTACAATGGCGGTGCTGATGATGGAGTGAGTTTTATTGATGGAAACAAAACAAGGTCGCTCATTTTATCATGGAATAACATTATGGCAAAGCTTGGCCCATTGATGCATCAAAATAATAAAGTTATTTTTTGCAATCCACTTTACCGGCGCATAGATTTAATGAAGGAGATTGATGGTATCTATGATGAATTTGGCAATAATCCTCACAGCCTTAATTTATGTGCACAAATGGCGATGTTTAAGCCAATCATTGCATGGACAATTTCAAAAGAAGATTTTAAACTCAACCCAGATGCATATTTTCAGCAGCATTTATACATGGGTGCTTTTTTAACTGTGCCATTTCCCGGCAATGACCATACAATAAACCCTGATTCCTCCATTGAAAAATTTTATTTGGATTATGGGGTAATGTTAAATGCTATAAAAGGAAGACAGTGGATTTTATCGCCGAATGTTGTCTCGGTTAAAGACGAAAGCGCAAAAGCAAATATTTTTAAAGTGAAGGAGAAATTAATTATTCCTGTAATTGACGGCAAGCAAAATTCGCAAGTGAGTTTACTTTTAAAATTGCCGTATCAAATATTGAAGAAAGATAAGTTGCTGATAAAAGTTTTATACCCCGGAGAAAGAAGCTGGAAGAAAATTGCAGTACAAAAATTTGCAAACGAAATGAATTTGCCAATGCAACTAAAAAGAGGCTGTGCATTAATAAGCCTTGAGTAAAAAATTGTACCAGCATGAAAATATTATTACAACAAATAAGAAGTTGCGAACACTGTAAAAATTTTCTTCCCTGCAGCCCAAGGCCAATTATACAGGCAGGCACTCATGCAAAAATTTTAATTATTGGGCAGGCACCAGGTTTAAAAGTACAGGCAAGCGGCATACCCTGGGATGACCAGAGTGGAAATGAACTGCGGCGTTGGCTGGGTGTAGATAAAGAACAATTTTATAACCCTGCCATGTTTGTTTTAATGCCAATGGGTTTTTGTTACCCGGGAAAAGGTAATGCAGGCGACTTGCCGCCACGACCTGAATGTGCACCACTCTGGCACAACAAAGTGCTTGCTGAACTAAAGCAAATTGAATTGACGATACTCATCGGGCAATATGCTCAAAAATATTACCTGGCAAAAAATATCAAACCTGCACTAACGGAGACTGTAAAAAATTACAAACACTATTTGCCGGAATATTTACCACTTGTTCATCCATCTCCACGAAATAAAATATGGCAAAAGAAAAATCCCTGGTTTGAAAAGAAGGTAGTGCCTTATTTGCAGCAGGCAGTGAAAGAAATTTTTGAAAAATAAGAAGGCTTTATTTTCAATTCCATTTTTTAATAAATACTGCAATACACAATCCGGTAACTGCAACAATTCCTGCATTCAATAAAAATATTTGCGACACTGCCATGTGTGTATCCTGTAAATAACCCGTCCAGAAATTACCAACGATAGCACCGATACCAAAGTAACTGGCGTATAATAAAGATTGGCCGGTTGCCCTTCTGTCTTCATGCACCCATTTGTTTACCACTTCCACACAAGCCACCCAAAACAAACTCCAGCTAACACCATGCAGCACTTCAATGGCAATGGCATAATGAGGATTTTTTACAACACTGTATAATAACAAACGGATGGCAGTTGTAAAAACAGTAATTAGCATAGTATTTCTTAAACCAATGCGTTTGATGATAACAGCAGAAAAATAAAACAGCGGCAACTCACACAAACCCTGGAACGAAAGCCCGTAACCAACCAATGTTGCCGACGCACCATTCTCTTTCATATACACAGAATAAAAATTCCAGATGGCAGTAGCTCCAACAGAAACAAAAAAGATGGCGATTAAAATAAAAAGCAGTTTTTTATTTTTTAAAATATCAAGCAGCACAGTAAATGAAACCTTTGTTTTTTCTTTTACTTCATTAGCAGCATCTTTCAGTAACAGGGTAAACAAAAATGTAAATACCATGCTGATAGCAGACAAAATAAAAATCACATTCATACTGATGCCGTCAATGAGGTAACCATTTACAATGCCCATCAGGCTCCAGCCTGCAGCACCGGCAATGCGTAAACTTCCGTATGAGAATGAAGGATTGTCTTTTTCTAATTTTAAAGCAAGGCTGTCAAGTACAGGCTGCACGCTGTTATAAAACAACGACATGAAAACAGTAATGAAAGATAAATACCAAAAGCCACCCTGTAAATTGTATGCGATAAAAAATAATGCTGCACCACCAGACGCTACCAATAAACTTTTTTTATACCCAACATTATCTGTCATCATACCTGCTAATGGCTGCACTAAAAAAAACATGACAGGAATAATGTTTAAGATAATGGCACTGTTAACTCCATCCAAACCTTTTTGTTTCAGGTAATCTGCAAGTATCGGTGCCCATGAAGCCTGGCAGCAAAATGCCCAAAAGTATAAAAGCCGCAGTTTATTTGCTTCGCTTATTTTCATTGCTGTTGTTGAAGTAATAAAGCAGCTTCTTCATCCACCACCACAAACCCATTGGCGTGCTGCTGCATAATGCTGGCAGGAAAGCTTTCATTCACTTCGCCTTCCACTGTTTTTTTTATTACTTCCGCTTTTCTTTTTCCATCTGCTTTTAAAAAAACTTTTTTAGCATTCATCAAATGCCCAAGCCCGATGGTGATGCCTTTGTGCAAAACCGTTTTTTCTTTAAAATATTTTTGCCCCACAGATTTTGTTGTATCGTCCAATTCTATCACATGCGATAAAGAAGTGAAGGAAGTGCCGGGTTCATTAAAGCCAATATGCCCGTTCATGCCAATGCCAACCAGCATAATATCAATGCCGCCTTTTTCTGCAATAACAGCATCCATCTTTTTACATTCGGCTTCTACATTTTCTGCAAGCGAATCAAATAAAAAATATTGTGAAGGATTTAATTGCAATGGCTGAAATATTTTTGTTGTAAAAAAATAATGGCAGCTTCCTTCATTTGCCTGTGGTAAACCAACCCATTCATCCAGCCCTAAAAATGTGATTTGTGAATAATCAATTTTTTCTTCCAGCAGTTTTTTTACCAGCAGTTCGGCAGTGAGGGCCGGGGTATGCCCCGATGCCATGCAAAGCACCAATGATGGTTTTTCTTTGATGGCATTTGAAATTTCGGCAGCGGTGTAGGCTGATAAATCCTGGTAATTTTTAAAACGAATTGTTTTCATTGCAAGTAATTAAAATTGTTGCTGAAAAGATATTAAACTCTTTTGGAAAAGCTGTGTTGGATGCGGTTTATTTTTCTTCTTTTTATTGCGAAAAATAATGACTGCCAGTTTAGGGGAAACAGCTTTTTTATGTGTCTATAGAATGTTGCTTATGCTGTCGGTGTTGGTATTTGCTTGTCCAATAGAAAATTGATGATGAATGGAGCGTCACCAATGAAGTCAAATCAGGGTAAATTTGCTTGTCCAAAAAATAAAAAACGCTTATGAGCCATATCCCCATCCGCACAACAGTAGTAGGCAGCTATCCTTTTCCTGGCTGGCTTGAATTTGCTTCTCAAAATTTATCCAAATTTGGAGCAGCGGATATTGAAGAAATGACAGAAGATGCTGTGATAGCGGCTATACACGATCAGGTAACTGCAGGGCTTGATGTAATTACTGATGGCGAACAAACCAGGTTCGACTTTAACCTTTCTTTTTATGGCTACATCAATGGTATTGAAAATAACGAAACGGAGACCCGTAAGTTTGGCCCGTCTGCACATGACCAGCGTGGTAAGAATAATATTATTGGTGAATTAAAAGCACCGAATGGATTGGGTGCAGTTAAAGAATTTCAGCGCTTGCAAAAATTAGCGCCTGCAGGTCCAATTTTAAAAGCAAGTATTCCCGGCCCTTATACTTTAAGCGGAAGGTTGCTGCCGAATAAAAAATATAAAACACGTTTTGATATTACAGAAGCTTTGCTGCCCATCATCAGCAAAGAGCTGGAAGCATTGGTTGCGGCAGGTTGCGAAGAAATAACGGTGGACGAACCCAGCATGAGCTGCTATGCTTATAAAGAAGATACCAAAAGATTTGTTGACATATTTAACCGAACGGTAAAACCTATTGTTGGGAAATGCAATCTCAGCACACATTTATGTTTTGGTAATTTTAAAGGGAGGCCGGTTGGATACAGAAGTATCCAGCCAATGCTTCCCGATTTTTTAGACATGGCTGTAAATGAAATTCATATTGAAATGGCGAACAGGGAATTTGCGGAGATTGAATTACTACAACCATTTGCAGAAAAAATGAACGTAGCGGTTGGTATAATTGATGTAAAAAACTATTACATAGAAACAGTAGAGGATGTGGTAGAAAGAATTAAGCGTTGTCTTAAATATGTTCCGGCAGAAAAACTATCCGTAGCGCCGGATTGTGGATTAAGCCAAACCGCCAGGTGGGCTTCCAGAAAAAAATTAATTAACATGGTGAAGGGTGCAAAAAAGATAAGAGAAAGTTTATGAGCCTTATCGCAGCTATAAAAAAGAATGAGGCATTGATTGCAGAAATGGATTCACTACTTAAGGATGAAAAACAATTTCACCTGTGGTGGCTGGGACAAAGTGGTTTTTTATTACAATGGAAAGGAAAACGAATTTTAATTGATCCCTATCTTTCTGATTCACTTACAAAAAAATATTTAACAACAGACAAACCGCATACAAGAATAAGTGAATTGGTGATAAGGCCTGAGTTAATAAAAAATATTTCCATAGTTTCATCAAGTCATAATCACACAGATCATTTGGATGCTGAAACGTTAATGCCTGTTTTAAAAAATAACCCTGGCGTACAATTTATTATTCCCGAAGCCAATAGAACTTTTGTTAGTGAAAGAGTGAAATGTGAAAAGAATTTTCTCATTGGATTGAATGATGGAAAGTCTGTAACCATTGATGGGTTTACTTTTTATGGCATACCTGCAAAGCATAATGAAATTGAAAGGGATGAAAACGGCTATTGCAAATTCATGGGTTATGTAATTGAGTTTGGCAAATATAAAATCTATCATAGCGGCGATACATTATGGTTTGATACAATGGTTGATTTGCTGAAACCATTTAATGTTGATATTGCATTGTTGCCAATCAATGGAAACAAGCCAGATAGAAAAGTAGCAGGCAACTTAGATTGTAAAGAAGCAGCACAATTAGCCAAAGCAATCAATGCCAAATATGTAATACCTTGTCACTACGATTTGTTTGAGTTTAATACGGCAGATGTGAATGAGTTTGTGGAGGAAGCGGAAAAAAATAATCAGCCTTATGCAGTTTTAAAGGGAGGTGTAAAATTTTCTTATCAATAAAACCAGCAGCATGAACAAATTATTTTCGGCAGAACCAATTTCCACCAGCAACATTCTTGCGTTTTTAAGAATTGTCATTGGCATTTTTCTTATCATTCACGGCAAGGAAGTTTTTGATGCCGCCAAAATGGAAGAGTATGCAAAGTGGGATACATTCAAGTCGCCCTTGATGCCTTATCTTGGTAAAGGTTCTGAATTTATTGCAGGTGTGTTGTTGTTGCTGGGATTTTTTACAAGGATTGCTTCATTCATTACGATTGGCACATTTGCTTATATCGTATTCTTTGTTGGCACCAGAAAATTCTGGATGGAAGACCAGCATCCTTTTATGTTTGTGTTGTTTGGTTTGCTTTTCTTTTTTACTGGACCTGGTGCAATGAGTTTGGATGGGATTGTTTTTAGGCGTAAGTGAGTTTATCAATTTTATAATAACCAACCCCGGAGGGGTTGAATGTGAATAACGATGGGTGAAACCCGTCGAAACAAAATGGGCGAAGCCCTTTGCAGATAATATGCCCGATACCACAAACATACATATCAACTCCCAAGGCAAACAAGCCAACACCTACGGTGCCATCGTAATCGGCAGCGGCATCAGTGGCGGATGGGCAGCAAAAGAATTATGTGAGAAGGGAATAAAAACATTGGTGCTGGAAAGAGGAAGAAATGTTGAGCACATCAAAGATTATCCCACTGCAAATTTATCAAGATGGGAACTGCCGCATAGGGGAAACATTACAGCAGAAACAAAAAGAAATAATCCACTCATCAGCAAAGCTGCTGGTTATGATGAAGCCACACAACATTTTTTTGTAAAAGATGAAGACCATCCTTACATACAGGAAAAACCATTTGACTGGATAAGAGGTTACCAGGTTGGTGGTAAATCTTTAACATGGGGAAGAGCCTGTGCAAGATGGAGCCCTTTTGATTTTACTGCACCACAGCGCTATGGTTATGGCGATGGTTTCCCAATTGGATACGACGATATAAAAGACTGGTACAGCCATGTAGAAAAATTTATTGGCGTAACGGGAAATAAAGATGGCATTCCTTCAATGCCAGATGGAGAATTTTTGCCGCCGTATGAATTGAATGCGGTGGAAAAACATTTTCAAAAAACAATCAAAGAAAAATTCGGTCGCCATTATGTTCCCGGAAGGTGGGCACATATCACCGAAGCAAAAGAAACTTTTGCTGAACAAAACCGAAGCCAGTGCCAGAACAGAAATTTGTGTATGAGAGGTTGCCCACTCGGCGGTTACTTTAGTTCGGTAAGCAGCACATTGCCCTGGGCAAATAAAACCGGTAACTTAACCATCCGTCCGCATTCTGTTGTTCATTCAATAATTTATGATGAACAAAAACAAAAGGCAGTTGGTGTAAGAGTTATTGATGCCAATACAAAAGAAGCAACAGAATTTTTTGCTGACATTATTTTTGTAAATGCTTCTGCTCTTAATACAAATCTAATTTTATTAAACTCAACATCCAATCGTTTTCCTAATGGTTTAGGAAATGATAGTGGCGTGCTGGGGAAATACATTTGTCATCACAATTACCGGGCAAGTATGTGGGGGTATGTAGATGGTTTTGAGGACTGGTATTACAAAGAATCAAAGCCGGTTGAATGTATTATGGCTAATTTCAGAAATGTAGAAAAACAGGATACAGATTTTGTTGGCGGCTATGTAATTTATTCCGGTGCCAGCCGAGAAAAATTTAATGTGAATATAGAACCTGCATTGGGAGCAGATTTTAAAGAAGCGATGAGTGAGCCCGGCAAGTGGAGTGCATATATGTACATGCAGGGAGAAACAATTCCAAAAGAAAACAATCATGTACGATTAAGCAACAACCAGAAAGATCAATGGGGCATTCCATTGCTCATTACATCTGTTGGTTATGATGATAACGATGATAAGATGGTAAAAGATTTTTTAGAACAGGGCAAAGCAATGATGGAAGCATCAGGAGTGAAAGAAGTACACCTGAATGAAAATAAACAAGCGCCCGGTTTAGATATTCATGAAATGGGTGGCTGCAGAATGGGAAAAGATCCAAAGACATCTATGCTGAATGAATTCAATCAATTGCATCACTGCAAAAATGTTTTTGTAACAGATGGCGCCTGTATGGCAAGTACCGGCAACCAAAGTCCATCTATTTTATACATGGCATTTACTGCAAGGGCAGTTAATCATGCTGTTGAAGAAATGAAAAAAGGAAATTTATAGTTTGATTGCCGCAGATTCGCAGATTTGTTTGAAGTTGATTTTAAAATAATTTTTATGGAACAATACGATAATGAAAAATATCCTCTTCAGGAAGAGACATATAAAATTATCGGTATTGGAATGGAGATTCACAAGACACTTGGAAAAGGCTTTTCAGAAATAGTTTATAAAGATGCTTATGAATACGAGTTTAAACACAACGGAATTTTTTATGAAAGAGAAAAGGAATATTTAGTAAGGTATAAGGATACAATACTTCCACATAAATTTTATGCAGACTTTGTTGTGTTTGATAAAATTATCCTGGAAATAAAATCAAAGAAAGGAATATTAGAAGAGCATTATGCACAAGTAATGAATTATTTGGCAATATCGGGGTTAGAGGTTGGGTTGCTAATTAATTTTCATGAAAAATCTTTAGAGTATAAAAGAATAGTATTGAGTCATTAAAATAAGCCGAAGATTCGCAGATTTGATTTTTTAATCTGCGAATCTGCGGCAAAAAACAAAAGATGAAAAAAATCATTTTATCAATAGCAATAATACTAATCTGCGAATCTGCGGCTACAGCACAACAAAAAACTTATTGCAATCCCATCAACGTTGATTACGGCTACACACCACATCCTTCATTCACCGAATGGGGCAAACACAGAGCCACCGCCGACCCTGTGATTGTAAATTACAAAGGAGACTTTTATATGTTCACCACCAATCAAGGAGGTTATTGGTACAGCAGTGATATGCTCAACTGGAAATTTAATCCGAAAAGTTTTTTACGTTCATGGAACGATACCAAAGATGATTTGTGTGCACCGGCGGTTGGTATCATCGGCGATACAATGGTTGTGTTTGGAAGCACCTATACCAAAACATTTACCCTCTGGGGAAGCACAGATCCAAAAGGAAACAAATGGTTTCCGTTAGTCGACTCTTTTGAAATTGGTGGTTGGGATCCGGCTTTTTTTACAGATGATGATGGTAAGTTTTATATGTACAATGGCAGCAGCAATAACTACCCTGTGTATGGAGTGGAGCTTGATAGAAAAACATTTAAACCAAAAGGTACAAGAACACCAATGTATATTTTAGAAGCATGGCGTTATGGCTGGCAGCGTTTTGGCGAACACATGGACAATACTTTTCTTGACCCATTCATTGAAGGTGCATGGATGACGAAGCACAACAACAAATATTATTTTCAGTATGGTGCACCCGGAACAGAGATGAGTGGTTATGCTGATGGTGTGGTTATGAGTGATGCCCCGTTATTTGACAGTCATCAAACATTTCCTCAGAGCGATCCTTATAGTTCTAAGATGGGTGGCTTTTCAAGAGGTGCAGGACATGGAGCAACATTTACAGATAACAATAATAATTACTGGCACATATCAACTAGTATCATCTGCGTAAAAAATACCTGGGAAAGAAGAATGGGAATATGGCCTGCCGGTTTTGATAAGGATGATGTGATGTGGTGCAATGGAGCATTTGGAGATTATCCATTGTATTTGCCAATGTCTGAAAGAGGAAACATTGGTTACAGGCCGGAGTGGTATTTGCTGAATTATAAAAAACCTGTTACCGTTTCATCAACGCTTGCAAGTTTCTATTCAAACAATGCAGTGGATGAAAGCATCAAAACATACTGGAGTGCAAAGACTGCTGACAAAGGCGAATGGATACAAACTGACCTGGGAAATGTGTCAACAGTAAATGCCATACAAATAAATTATGCTGATCAGGATGCAGCATTTATCGGAAAGCAAACCAACATTTATCATCAATATAAATTGTATTCTTCGCTTGATGGGAAAAAATGGACTGTGCTGCTTGATAAAAGTAATAACAAAACAGATGTGCCGCATGATTATGTGGAACTGGAAAAACCTGTACAGGCCAAATACATCAAGCTTGAAAACATCCACATGCCCACAGGTAAATTTGCCATCAGCGGGCTAAGGGTTTTTGGAAATGGTAATGGGGGAAAACCTTCCGCAGTGGGAAACCTGATTGTATTAAGAACAGAAAAAGACAAACGCAGTGCTTACATTAAATGGCAGCCTGTAGATAATGCCTTTGCTTATAATTTGTATTATGGTACAGCACCAGATAAATTATACAGCTGTATTATGGTCCATGATTTTAATGAGTATTGGTTGAAAGCAATGGACAGGAATAAGACTTATTATTTTTCTATTGAATCAATAAATGAAAATGGGACAAGTGAAAAATATAAAATAATAAAAGTAGAGTAAGTTGAGAAAACAATTCAGGTTGATATGGAAGAAAAAAAGCCAGGATATATTCTAAAGTACCGTCCCTCTCTTTTGGAGAGGGATAAGAGGGTGAGGCCGAAAATGGGACAAGTGAAAAATATAAAACCATGAAAGTAGAATAATGAGAAAGCTAAAAACAGTAATTACATTTCTTTTTTTCTGTACAACAATTCTTGCACAGGAAACAAAGCCAGCTTTCTACGATGATATCCAGGCTTTCAAAACACAAGACAGCATTAGCTTTCCAGCCAAGGGTGCCATTCTCTTTGTGGGCAGTTCATCATTTACCAAATGGACAGATATGCAGGATTATTTTCCTAAACACAAAATTATTAATCGTGGCTTTGGTGGTTCCACATTGTTAGATGTGATCCGTTATGCAAAAGATGTCATTGTGCCTTATCATTCAAAACAAATTGTGATTTATTGTGGCGAAAATGACTTGGCTTCGTCTGATAGTGTTACAGCGTTGATGGTGTGTAAACGTTTTATAGAATTGTTCAGCATCATCAGGAAAAATAATCCTGCTGTTCCAATTGCTTTTATTTCTTTAAAGCCCAGCCCCAGCCGCAAACATCTTTGGCCGAAAATGGTTAAGGCAAATAATCTTATAAAAAATTATCTCAGCACAAAAAAGAAAACAGCTTTTATAGATGTGTATCATAAAATGTTTAATAAAGATGGAACAATCATGAAAGATATTTTTATTGAAGACGATCTGCACATGAATGCAAGAGGGTATCATATCTGGCAAAAAGCAATACTGCCATTGCTGGTTAAATAAACAGTATGAAAATAAAAGTAATTACGGTTATTAGTTGCCTGTTTTATTGCTGCTGTGTTGTAGCACAAAAAAAGGTGGAGCTTGCATCCCCGGATGGCAGTATTGTTTTTTCCTTCTTGTTACAAAAAAACAAACCGCAATATTCAGTTGCATACAACAAACAGCTGCTGATTCAAAACTCCTCACTCAATATCGTTTTTGATGATGGCAAACCTTTTGAAAATTGTGTGATGAAACAACCGACCAAGTTTTCTAATGGTGTTGACAATTATAAACTGCTAGTTGGTAAAACCTCTTTTGTTAATCAGCCATATAAAAAAGCAGTTATTTTTTTGCAGGGGGCAAACTATGCTGTAAATCTTGAAGTAAAAGCATTCAATGATGGCATTGCATTCCGCTATGTATTTCCAAAACAAAAAAACAAAACAAACTTTACCCTTTTAGAAGAACAAACACAATTCAACTTTACAGGCAACCCGGTTATCAAAGCTTTACAACTTCCCAGCTTCACTACATCACACGAAGGGCTTTATACAACAGCTCCATTAAGTGAAATAAAGAATGACACTTTAATGGATATGCCTGCGTTGTTCCAGTTTCCAAACAATACATTCATGGCAATTACAGAAGCTGCATTATTAGATTATGCAGGAATGTATTTGATAAAGAGAAACGGAATACTCACCAGCCAGTTGTCGCCATTGCCCAATCAGCAAAGCATAAAAGTAAAAGCTTCATTACCTCACGCAAGCCCATGGCGTGTGATAATGATTGGAAACAGAATCGGCACACTGATTGAATCAAATGTAATTACAAGCCTTTGCCCACCACTTGCTTTAAAAGAAACAGGATGGATAAAAACCGGCACGACAACTTTTCCCTGGTGGAACGGAACGGTAATTCCTGACTCTGTAAAAGGCGGCAATAATTTTGAAACCAATAAATACTATATTGATTTTTGTGCTTTAAACAATATAAAGTATCATACTGTTGTAGAATATGGCGGACATGAATGGTATACGAATGATGGTGAAGGTTATCAGCCCGGAAAAATTTTTGATGTTACCAAAACAGTTGACGGCCTCGACATGAAACAGGTTTGTGATTATGCACATTCAAAAGGCGTTGGCGTAAGAGTGTGGGTGCATTGGAAAGTATTGTATCCAAAATTAGATACTGCATTTGCAGTGTTTGAAAAATGGGGATTGAGTGGAATGATGGTTGATTTTATGGATCGTGATGACCAGGAAATGGTAAACATACAAACAGAAATTTTACAAAAAGCAGCAGCACATCATTTACATATACAATTTCATGGAGCTTATAAACCAACAGGTTTGCATCGAACGTATCCCAACGAATTTACAAGAGAAGGCGCCATGAATTATGAGTATGATAAATGGGAAAAACTGGTAACGCCTGATGCAGACCTCAACATTGTTGTTACAAGAATGCTGGCCGGTTCTACCGATTATCATTTAGGAGGATTCAGGGCAGCAAATGAAAAAGATTTTATTCCTCAAAGCATTAAACCATTTGTAATCGGAACCCGTTGCCACATGCTGGCAATGTATGTAGTATTGGAAAATTACCAGGGCATGATGTGTGATTATCCTGATGCATACATTGGCCAGCCCGGCTTTGAAGTATTGCAGCATATACCAACTACCTGGGATGAAACACATGTTGCCAAAGCAAAAATTGATGAGTATATTTCTATTGCAAGAAGAAAAGGGAATGATTGGTATATTGGTTCGATTTCAAATCATGATAAACATGATGTAGAAATTAATTTAAATTTTTTACCGGCAGGAAAATACACCGCTACAATTTACAGCGATGCTGAAGATGCAGCGGTTAACCCCAATCACCTTATAAAACAAACAAGGGAGATTGATAATACTTCAAAAATAAAAGTATCCATATCGCCGGGTGGTGGCAATATTATTATTTTACATAAAAATTAAACAACTACAATTAAAAATAGAAACATGAAATCTACACTTTTATTGATTGCTGCATTTACCATTACACAGTGGGTAAGTAGCCAAAGCGTGACTGATGCAAAAATGAAACCCTTCATTGATGCACTGATGAAGAAAATGACCATTGAAGAAAAAATCGGGCAATTAAATTTACCGGGCAGCGGTGATATTGTTACCGGGCAGGCAGGCAACTCTGATATTGGTAAAAAAATAAAAGAAGGAAGTGTGGGTGGTTTATTCAACATTAAATCAGTAGCTAAAATCAGAGCCGTACAAAAAGTGGCAGTAGAAGAAAGCCGCCTAAAAATTCCAATGATTTTTGGGATGGATGTGATACACGGATACGAAACAGTATTTCCAATTCCTTTGGGATTGAGTTGTACCTGGGATATGAAAGCCATTGAACGCAGTGCACAAATTGCAGCACAGGAAGCAAGCGCCGATGGCATCAACTGGACTTTTAGCCCGATGGTGGATATTGCCCGTGACCCACGCTGGGGGCGTATTGCAGAAGGAAATGGGGAAGATGCCTATCTCGGAGGAAAGATCGCAGCGGCAATGGTAAAAGGCTACCAGAGAAATGATCTTTCAAAAAATAATACCATCATGGCCTGTGTAAAACACTATGCCATGTATGGTGCTGCAGAAGCTGGAAGAGATTATAACACCACCGATATGAGTCGGGTAAGAATGTACAACGAATACCTGCCGCCATACAAAGCTGCGGTGGAAGCAGGTGCTGGAAGTATGATGGCTTCATTCAATGAAGTAGATGGTATTCCGGCAACAGCCAGTAAATTTTTAATGACAGACGTGTTGAGAAAACAGTGGGGCTTTAAAGGTTTTGTGGTAACAGATTATACCGGCATCAATGAAATGGTTGATCATGGAATGGGAGATTTAAAAAAGGTTTCTTCCTTAGCAATGAATGCAGGCATTGATATGGACATGGTTGGAGAAGGATTTTTAACCACACTAAAAAAATCTATACAGGAAGGAAAAGTAACCACAGCACAAATTGATGCAGCATGCCGCAGAATTTTAGAAGCAAAATATAAATTAGGATTGTTTGATGATCCATACCGCTATTGCAATGAACAAAGGGCAGCAACAGAAGTTTTTACAGATGCCAATCGAAAAGAAGCAAGGGCAATTGCATCACAGAGTTTTGTGTTATTAAAAAATCAAAACAACACATTACCAATAAAAAAATCTGGCACCATTGCACTCATTGGCCCATTGGCAGACGCAAAAGAAAACATGCCCGGCACATGGGCAGTTGCTGCAAGGTTTGATAAAGCCATTTCATTGTTTGAAGGGTTAAGGGCAGTTGCTGGTGATAAAGCCACCATCGTTTATGCAAAAGGAAGTAATCTTGATGCAGATGCAAAGTTTGAAGAAAGAGCAGGTATGTTTGGAAAAGATTTTAAAAGAGACCTGCGCCCTGCACAGGAAATAATTGATGAAGCAATAGCTGTTTCAAAAAATGCAGATGTAATTGTTGCAGCGCTTGGCGAAAGTGCAGAGATGAGTGGCGAATGCAGCAGCCGCAGTAATATTGAAATTCCGCAGGTGCAAAAAGATCTGCTGGCAGCATTGCTGAAAACTGGCAAACCGGTTGTGCTGGTTTTATTTACCGGCCGGCCATTGGCAATAAAAAATGAAGATGCCACAGTGCCTGCAATTTTGAATGTATGGTTTGGCGGCAGCGAAGCCGGTTTTGCAATCGCAGATGTTTTATTTGGAGATGTAAATCCTTCAGGAAAGTTGAGTACTACATGGCCACAGAATGTTGGACAGGTGCCAATCTATTACAATCATAAAAACACAGGCCGTCCGCTTGGAACATGGTTCGAAAAATTCCGCAGTAATTATTTAGATGTAAGCAATGATCCTGTGTATCCATTTGGGTATGGTTTAAGTTACAGTAATTTTTATTACAGTGAAGTAAAACTCAGCAGCAATATTTTAAAAGCAGGTCAGACAATTACTGCATCTGCAGTAGTAACCAACAACAGCAAAGTTGATGGAAAAGAAGTAGTACAGTTATACACCCGTGATTTGGTTGGCTCTATCACCAGGCCGGTAAAAGAATTAAAAGGGTTTCAAAAAATAGAATTGAAAGCTGGCGAAAGTAAAACAGTGGAGTTTCAAATTTCTGTGAATGATTTAAAATTTTATAACAGCAATTTAAAATTTGTTGCAGAGCCGGGAGATTTTAAAGTATTCATCGGTGGCAACAGCCGTGATGTAAAAGAAGCATCCTTCAAACTATTATAACTTTCATTTACAGAGCTATAAAAAATAAAAAATGAAAATAAAAAATTTTTTCCCGTTATTGCTTGTATCGGGTATCATCGGGTTTTCATTTGCATGTTCCTGCTCAAAAAATTCAGGCGGCACTACACCAATACCGCCGGTGGTTGTTCCGGCAACCAACGAGGTAGATTTCTGGCTCACCACTGCCAGTCAGTCTGCTTTATTACAAAAACAAACAGGCATACTTTCTTTTGGTACCACCAGCAATACAAACCCTGTTATTGATGTTGACAGTACAGTAACTTATCAATCGGTAGATGGCTTCGGTTACACACTTACCGGCGGCAGCGCCACACTCATCAATCAATTAAATACTGGTACCAAAGCCAGCCTGCTCCAGGAATTATTTGGCAACACCGGCAATGCCATCGGCGTAAGTTATTTACGCATCAGCATTGGGGCATCCGATTTAAACGCATCCGTTTTTAGTTATGATGATATGCCCGCCGGGCAGACAGATGTAAGCCTCAGCAATTTTAATTTGTCTTTGGATACCGTTGATTTAATTCCATTGCTGAAAGAAATTTTAGTCATCAATCCCAACATTAAAATACTTGGTTCACCCTGGAGCCCGCCAGTTTGGATGAAAGACAATGGAAGCTCTGTTGGAGGTCATTTACAAACACAATACTATGCTGCCTACGCTGATTATTTTGTAAAATATATACAGGCAATGAAAGCAAAAGGCATCACAATTGATGCAGTTACAATACAAAACGAACCAGAGAATCCGGCCAACAATCCAAGCCTTGCAATGTCTGCTTTGGACGAAGCTAATTTTGTAAAAAATAATTTAGGCCCTGCATTTCAGTCAGCGGCAATTACCACAAAAATTATTGTGTGGGATCATAATTGTGATAATGCAAACTATCCCATCACAGTGCTGAACGACCCTGCTGCAAGGGATTTCATTGATGGCAGCGCCTTCCATTTATATGCCGGCGATATCAGTGCCCTTACTGCTGTTCACAATGCTTACGGAAATAAAAATCTTTATTTTACTGAAGAATGGACAGGCGCTACCGGCAGCTTTGCAGGCGATTTTAAATGGCATATAAAAAATGTCATCATCGGTTCCATGCGTAACTGGAGCAGGAATGCACTGGAGTGGAACCTGGCAAATGATCCTTTGTACAATCCACACACACCCGGCGGTTGTACAGAATGCAAAGGTGCACTCACCATCAGCGGCAACAGCATCAGCCGCAATGTTGGTTATTATATTATAGCACAGGCATCAAAATTTGTACCGGCAGGTTCAGTGCGTATCAGCAGCAGCCTGCCTTCCGGTTTGTCGAATGCAGCATTTGTAACAGCAGCAGGAAAAAAAATATTGATTGTGCTGAATGATGCAGCCACAGCCGCTTCATTCAATATTAAGTACAAAGGAAAATGGGTAAATGTTTCATTGCCTGCATCAAGTGCAGGAACATTTGTGTGGTAATTTTTTTTTGATCCGGGCATTTGTTCTTTGCTGCATCATCGTTGCGTCGCACTCTTGTACAGCATACCAATATCCATCGTTTACCGGCAAATAGTAATTCTGTATTTAGGGTTAAATTCGAAACAGCTATTAATATGATTGTAAGTGTTGCATTATCAGTTTTAGTTATCACCAGTAACTGGGTTAGCCGCCTCTTTTTGTTCGGTACCGATGAAATCGGGATTGAAAAAATGCGGAGCATATTTTTTCAAAGGCCAAAAAGCAGCGGCGTTCCAGTTACGCAGCCCGCCGGCTGGGGAGGCAAAAGCAATAAATTTTATAAGAGCTGGCATAGCACGGAAAAGCCTGAGATTATAAAAAATAAAAAAATTAAGTCAAACAGCTTCTAAAAATACCAAACATGAAAAAGCAAATATTCCCGTTACTGCTGACAATATTTTTTGCGGCAGCAAATAATGCAGTAAAGGCACAACCGGCAAAACAAAAAGTATTTAGCACAGCCGTCAAAAAAATCCAGGTATATACCACCGCAGAAAATACCAGCCTTAAATTATCTGCTGCAGAAAACACCGTAACGTTTAAACAAATGGGACAACCGCTGGAAACACAGGTTTGTGTTTTTGTAGATCCTGGTAAAACCTTTCAATCTTTTATTGGTATCGGCGCTGCACTCACAGATGCATCTGCAGAGACTTATGCCAAACTTCCGGAGGCAAAACAAAAAGAAATTCTCAAGGCTTACTTTGATAAAAAAGAAGGCATTGGTTACACAATTGGCAGAACCAATATCAACAGTTGCGATTTCAGCAGCAGCAGTTACACTTATGTTGCAGACAATGACAAAGCATTAAAAACCTTTGACATTGCACCCGACAGAAAATTTAAAATTCCTTTTATAAAAGCAGCCATGAAAGCAGCTGGAGGTAAATTGAATTTGTTTGCAAGCCCCTGGAGCCCGCCATCCTGGATGAAAGACAACAATGATGTGTTGCATGGCGGCCATTTAAAAAAAGATTATTACAGCGCCTGGGCCAGCTACTTTACTAAGTTTATAAAAGCGTATGAAAAAGAAGGAATACCTGTGTGGGGCATCACTATTCAAAACGAACCCATGGCAAAACAAATTTGGGAAAGCTGTATTTATACCGCAGAAGAAGAACGTGATTTTTTAAAAAATAACCTGGGCCCAACCATGGAAAAGGAAGGCCTGAAAAATAAAAAAATTATTGTGTGGGATCATAATCGTGACCTGATGTTTCAGAGGGCACAAACTTATTTTGATGATAAGGAAGCTTCCAAATATGCCTGGGGCATTGGTTTTCACTGGTATGAGAATTGGAGTGGCGGCGAACCAATGTATGAAAATGTAAAACGTGTACATGAAGCATACCCCGATAAAAACATCCTGTTCACAGAAGGATGTGTAGAAAAATTTAGTACAGAAAGATTAACCGATTGGAAACTGGGAGAAAGATATGGCCGCAGCATGATCAATGATTTTAATAACGGCATGGGTGGTTTTACCGACTGGAATATTATACTGGATGAAACAGGCGGTCCTAATCATGTGGGTAATTTTTGTTTTGCACCGGTGATAGCAGACACAAAAACTGGGGAGTTAACTTATACCAATGCCTATTATTACATTGGCCAGTTTTCAAAATTCATTCAGCCTGGGGCAAAACGCATTACCAGTGCAGCCAGCCGCAGCCAGTTATTAACCACCGCATTTAAAAATCCTGATGGAAAAATTGCAGTAGTAGTAATGAACCAGGGCGATGCAGCAACAACTTATTATTTATGGATCAAAGGGCAGGCAGCTGAGTTGAGTGCATTGCCACATTCTATTTCCACACTGGTTTTTTAATTTAAATATACTCACAGCCCATTGCCACATTCATGAAGCCAACTATCTTTTTATTGCTGCTGTT
Source organism: Chitinophagaceae bacterium (assembly GCA_031371545.1). GTDB lineage: Bacteria > Bacteroidota > Bacteroidia > Chitinophagales > Chitinophagaceae > Ferruginibacter. Next base: position 4,794 of record JANMJU010000003.1, on the reverse strand, counting down.
GCAAACAGGTTCAAACCTCTTTGCAGCAGATAGTTTAAAGGTAACAGCTCCCGGTAAAAAGATCAGTGTTACTATCCGGTGTAAAGAAAATATAAGCTATACTGTTAAGTATAATGACGAATTAATTCTTCTTCCATCTATTATTGATTTAAGTATCGCTGGAAAAAAAAGCCTGTCTGAAAATATCAAGATCATCGGTACTCAATTTGAGACTGTTGACGATACGATTGTTTCCCCTGTACCTGAAAAGCGAAAGTTCATCCGTAATCATTACACCCAGCTCCGCATTCAATTTGCACAGCCTTACACTTTGTTATTCCGTGTATATGATGATGGCGCTGCATACAGAATTGTAACGAGGTTTAAAGATTCCATCACCATCCACAATGAAGAAGCGCTCTTTACATTCTCTCCCAATAAAAAAATATTACTGCCACTCATTGATCCGGGCCAGCGAACAGATCGTTATCATACAAGTTTTGAAGAATTGTATCAATTAAAAACGATTGACAGTTTAACAACAGCATCGATTGCTTATTCACCTGTGTTGATTGGTGGCGAAAAAGAAATTAAAGTGGCCGTCACCGAATCTGACCTGGAAGATTATCCCGGAATGTTTTTGGGAGGAACCAGCAGCAATGCAATCAAAGGAGTGTTTGCACCTTATCCACTGCAAACAAAAATGACAGAGGGAGAATTTCCGCAGGAAGTAGTGACACAAAGATCAAGCTATATCGCCAGGACGATAGGTACAAGAAGTTTGCCCTGGCGTGTGTTGATGATCGCTGCAGAAGACAAAGAGTTGCCCGGCAATGATCTTGTATATCGGTTGGCTTCATCATCAAAATTAAAAGATGCTTCATGGGTTAATCCAGGTAAAGGGACAGATGAATGGATCATCGGCATCAACTTATTCAATATTAATTTTAAAGCAGGCATCAATACAGGGACCTATAAATATTACATCGATTTTGCAAAGCAATTTGGCCTGCAAAGAATTATGATAGATGCAGGGTGGAGCAATTATAAAAATTTGTTTGACATCACCCCCGCTGTTAATATGGACACCCTGGCTGCTTATGCAAAAAGTAAGGGCATTAAAATAAGTATGTGGACCTTATGCTCCACACTTGATAAACAATTAGACAGTGCACTGAACCAGTTCAACAAATGGGGCGTTGATTTTATAATGACAGATTTTATGGATCGTGATGACCAGCCCATGGTAAATTTTTATCACCGCATTGCCAAAGCCTGTGCCGATCATAAGATCATGATCATGTTTCATGGCGCATTCCCACCTAAGGGATTTAACCGCACATGGCCCAATGCCATTACAAGAGAAGGGGTACTTGGTTCTGAGTATAATATTTGGAGCGATAAACCCACACCCGAGCATGATGTTACTTTACCTTTTACCAGGATGCTTGCCGGTGCGATGGATTATGAACCCGGAATTTTAGATAATGCAACGAAAGAACAGTTTAGGCCCATTGGAAAAAAAGTAATGAGCCAGGGAACAAGGGGCCATCAACTGGCAATGTTTGTAGTGTATGACAGCCCGATACAAATTTTTTCAGGTAACCCATCACAGGGTTTATTGGAGCCAGCATTCATGCAATTGCTGGGTGATATTCCCACCACCTGGGATGAAACAAAAATACTGCAGGCAAAAGTTTCGGATTATATTGTTACTGCAAGAAAAAAGGGAGATGACTGGTATATTGGCGGCATGACAGACTGGACCGAAAGAGATGTGTTACTCTCCATGAATTTTTTGGATGAAGGTTTGTATGATGGAACATTGTGCATGGATGGCATCAACGCAGCGTCTTATCCATCTGATTATGCAATAAAAAAAATCAATGTACAAAACAAAACAATGCTGAATGTTACATTGGCTCCAGGTGGTGGTTTTGTGTTGAAATTATCAAAGAAGAAAGATTAATCATTATAAAAACAGTTGTATGAAAAAAATATTACTCGGTTTAGTACTGCTGATCTGTTTTAAAGAAAGTTTGCAGGCGCAGGATTTATTATTGTATCAAAATAAATATTTTATTCATAATAATGATACGCTGCCTTACCGTTTGCTGTTGCCAGTAAATTATGATGCCACCAAAAAGTATCCACTCATACTTTTTTTGCATGGCTCTGGTGAAAGGGGCAGGGATAATGAAAGCCAATTAATACACGGAGCAGATTTATTTCTGAGAGACAGTGTAAGAAAAAAATATCCAGCCATCGTTTTGTTTCCACAATGCCCTGAAGAAAGTTTCTGGAGCAATGTAAAAAGAGATGTAACAAAAACCGGTGAAGACAGGCATGTTTTTCAAACCGGCGGCGAACCCACCACTGCAATGGATTTGCTGCAGCAGCTGTTAAAGCAAATCATTCAAAATTATCCCATTCAGAAAAAACAAATCTATGTTGGCGGTCTTTCCATGGGAGGCATGGGCACATTTGAAATTGTGTACCGCAATCCAAAATTATTTGCTGCTGCATTTCCAATATGCGGTGGTGCTGATGCTGGCTCAGCTGTAAAATTTAATAAAGTACACTGGTGGATTTTTCATGGCGCCAAAGATGATGTGGTAATGCCAGAGTTTTCTCAACGCATTGTTACGGCATTGGAACAAATACATGCAGCAGTAAAATTTACCTTGTATCCTGAAGCCAATCACAACAGTTGGGACAATGCATTTGCAGAACCAACTTTATTATCATGGTTGTTTGCTCAGCATAAATAATATCTAAAATTTTTTTATGATAAAAAAAATTGCCATTCCAGCATTGCTGCTATTGTTACAACAGGGATTAATTGCCCAAAAAAAAACAATTGACCAAAAAGTTGATTCAGTTCTAAAACGGATGACACTGGATGAAAAGGTTGGACAGATGAACCAGTACAACGGCGACTGGAATGCAACCGGCCCCATCACCAAAGACGGCGATAAACAAACGCAAATAAAAAATGGAATGGTAGGCAGCATGCTGAATGTAACCGGTGTTGATCACACAAGAACATTGCAGCAAATAGCCATGCAGTCAAGAATGAAAATTCCATTGTTGTTTGGCCAGGATATAATTCATGGATACAGAACCATCTTTCCATTGCCGCTGGCAGAAGCAGCAAGCTGGGACCTGAAACTGATTGAACAATCTGCAAGAATAGCAGCAACAGAAGCCTCCGCCGCAGGCGTACACTGGACCTTTGCGCCGATGGTGGACATTGCCCGTGACCCACGCTGGGGCAGGGTTATGGAAGGTGCAGGAGAAGATACTTATCTGGGCAGTTTGATTGCGGCTGCAAGAGTAAAAGGTTTCCAGGGAAAGGGTTTGGGTAATACAAATTCGGTGATGGCTTGTGTTAAACATTTTGCTGCTTATGGTGCTGCCATTGGCGGAAGGGATTACAATTCTGTTGACATGAGTTTACGTCAATTAAATGAAATATACCTGCCGCCTTTTAAAGCAGCAGCAGATGCAGGCGCTGCCACTTTTATGAATTCATTCAATGATTTGAATGGCATACCTGCCACCGGTAATAAATATTTGCAACGGGATATTTTAAAAAGCAAATGGAATTTCAAAGGATTTGTAGTAAGCGACTGGGGCAGCGTGGGCGAAATGATCAATCATGGTTTTGTAAAAAATAATTATGAAGCAGCGATGTCAGCTGCCAATGCAGGCAGCGATATGGATATGGAGAGCCGGAGTTACATTCAGCATCTTGCAAAACTGGTGAAAGAAGGCAAAGTAAAAATGGCGGTGATTGATGATGCAGTAAAAAGAATATTAAGAAAGAAATTTGAAATGGGTTTGTTTGATGATCCGTATAAATTTTGTAATGAGCAAAGAGAAAAACAGGAATGGAATAATGCTGAACACTTGAAAGCTGAGAGAGAGATAGCAAGAAAAAGTATAGTACTCTTAAAAAATAAAGCCTCCAAGTCCACCCTTGGGGGGCATTTAGGAGGGCTTTTGCCTTTATCAAAACAAACAAAAAATATTGCACTCATTGGCCCGTTTGTAAAAGCAGTAAGGGATAATTTAGGTTTTTGGAGTTACAGCTGGCCCGATGATACCGCCAGGATAGTTACACTTTGGCAGGGAGTGCAAAGCAAAATAAGCAGCGATGAAAAACTCCTGTATGCAAAAGGCTGCAATATTAACGACAGCATAAAAGATGGATTTGAAGAAGCGGTTGCCATTGCAAAACAATCGGATGTAGTGATACTGAGTGTGGGTGAAGCCAGCGATATGACAGGAGAAGCAAAGAGCAGAAGCGATCTTCATTTGCCCGGCGTGCAGGAAGAATTAATTAAAGCAGTTGTTGCTGCCGGCAAACCGGTTGTTGTTTTGATCAGTGCAGGAAGGCCGTTGGTTTTTAACTGGACTGCCGATAATGTTCCGGCAATAGTATATACCTGGTGGCTGGGAACAGAAGCTGGCAATGCAATCGCTGATGTGCTGTTTGGTGATTACAATCCTTCGGGAAAATTGCCAATCAGTTTTCCAAGAAGAGAGGGACAAATCCCCATCTATTACAATCATTACAATACCGGCCGCCCTGCTGCCAATGACAGTGATGTAAATTATGTTTCGGCTTATACCGATTTGGTCAACAGCCCGAAGTTTGCATTTGGTTATGGGCTTAGCTATACCCATTTTTCTTATGGCAATATTGAGCTGAACAAAGTCAGCATTAAGCCAGAAGAAAAACTAATGGTGAAAATCAATATTACCAACGATGGCAATTTTGATGGAGAAGAAACGGTACAACTATACATC
>JANMJU010000065.1:0-25320 GCA_031371545.1 Chitinophagaceae bacterium | reverse complement strand
TTTTTTTTAATTGGTAACAGGCAAAAATAACGGGCAGCTTTATTTATTCAGGTAAGGTGCATTGACGGTATCAGGCAGCGGTACCATCAACGGACCAGTTTTATCTTTTTTGCCAAACACAGAAATGTTGACATATCTTTTTGGATGAAGCCTTACATCATCCAGCAGCAGGTTTATTTTATTAGAAGTGGCATTCAGGTTATTGTACAATTTGGTGTCATTCATCAGCAGGCCAAGCGATCCTTTATCACTGTTTGCTTTTGCTACCACAGTTTTTAATTCTGTAAGTGTACTGTTCAATGTTGTCAATGTTTTCTCCATATCCAGCTTGGCAAACTTTTCAGAAGCTGTCTGTACATTGCCCATTGTTTGGGTCAATTTATCATTGTTGTTTTTTAAATTGCCGGTAAAGGAATTCAAATTTTCCATCGTTTTTGCAATGGAACCGCTTTGTGCATTCAGCATTGTTTGTAAAGAGGCGGATGAAATCGCCAGCGTAGCAGTAGTCCTGTTTAAATTATCCATCATGCCCTTGATGTTATTTTTTGTGTTGGGGTCAAATACACTGTTTACCGTTCCCAGCAAAGTGTCCAGTGTTTTCACAGCTTTGGTAACCTGGTAAAGTACCGGATCCAATTTTTTCATCGCATCCCCCAGGAAGTCAGCAGCAGCAATGGTTTTAATGCTGTCGCCAGTTTTTTTATAGGTTGTGCTGTTGCCCAATTTTATATCCAGCTGCACATTGCCCAGCAGCGATTTGGTAATGACGGCATAAGCATCTTCAGGAATATTTACATCTTCTTTCATGTTGATGGCAACGGCAATGCGGCGCATGTCTTTACCACCATCGGTGCTGAAAACTGCTCCCACTTCTTTGCCATTGATCACCACCGGGTTGCCTTTGGCCAATCCCTGTATATCATCAAACATGGCGGTGTAGTGGGTTTTCTTGCCGGTTAAATTGATTCCTTTTAAAAAATTGACACCCAAAATAAGCATTACAATAGCTATTGCCGTAAGAGAACCTACTTTAGTTTCGTTAGAGATGGTCATTTGTAATAAAGTTGATAATGGTCAAAATTAAGGATTAATTTTTTGGGCTTCATCCAAAATGAAAATGAACAGGGAATGATAAAAAAATAATAAGAAAGAGATAACAGCTATAATTGACTTTTTTTTGAAAAGCCTTATTTAATTTTTTGTACAGGCTATAGTTTTTCATGGCAGCATCCTTGTGTCACTCACTTGTACCGCATACCTGTTGTCATCTTTATCCACACAATCAATAACTCAATCTGCTTCCTGTTTTTTTGAAAAAATTACCACACCATTTTTCTTTGTGTCTGATGAAATCCTTACCTCTGTTCGGTTTGCAGCTTCTGTTACAATCATCAGGGCAGTATTGGGAGGAATATCGCCTTCGTTTTCTGCATAAATCACCAGTTCATTCTCTGTTTTGGAAGGGTCTGTTGCCAGGTTAAAACTCAGTGGTTTCTCTGTCAGTTTTTTATTATTCACCAGTAATTTTCCATTGTAATACACAGTAACAATATCGCCGTCAACATCTCCATCGTCGTACAGATCCACTTTAAAAGTTGGTTGCGAAACAGTAATTTTCTTCAATACATTTTTGGTTCTTTGTGTATATTTTTCCACCCCTGCTTCTTCCAACACTTTCTTCTCTTCTTCTTTTGCACCGCTGGCATTACCGTTAGTTGGTTTCAAACTTTCCAATTGTTCCTTATAACGTTTGACAGCCCTCGCAATACATTCTGCCAGTTCCTGCTGCCCTTTTTCACTGTTGAGGTAGCGTTCATCATCATGATTGGTGATGAAGCCTGTCTCTACTAAAATAGCAGGCATGTTAGTAGCCTGCAACACCCAGATACCTTTCTGGCGCTGGAATGTACCCAGGGCAGGCCGCTGTGTATTATCCACTTCTTCATTTACAAGCGAAGCTAATTTGATACTTTTTTGCTGGTAGCGGTCGGCATGTATTTTAGCCATCATCCTGTATTCCGGCGAACTAAAATCGATTTCATTTAAAACACTGTCAGCACCCGAACCCACCTGTATCTCTTCTTCATTTTTCATTACTGCATCTTCTTTGGCTTTAGTTTTATGTGGCGCAAATATCCACACACTGGTGCCGGAGCGCTGGCTGCCAATTTTATAATATTGATATACGGGTACCACTACTGAATAAGGATGTGGTATTTTTTTCTTCTTTCTTCCTTTACCGGTGTAGGTATATTTATACCGGGTTTCTACTCTTGTACTGATCTGCCTTCGGCCGGTTTTAAGGTCAACAGCATCTGCATGTATGCATAAAAAAAGATCACCTTTATTATCGTTGGCAATATTTGCTTTTTCAGGCGGGCTTTGATAAATATCTGTAGTACGGGTAGGAATAATTTTTACATCCGGTAATTGCTTTTTTAATTCTGCCACCAATTTGAGGCTAATGGCAAGGGTCACATTTTTTTCATACGAATCCAGCCCGCCTTCATATTCACCACCTGCGCCATAATCTTTTCCGCCATGCCCTGCATCCACAATAATTGTTTTAATTGTTTTGGGAGTTTGTGCAGAAACAGTTGTAAATATAAAAGAGGACAAAAATAAAAGGGGGATACAAAATTTTATTTTGAACATATCAAAAACTGGTTTATCGGGGATTAGTAATTTTATAAGTTTTTATTCACAACTTGTTGCAGGTAATATGATTATTTTTGCTGCAACTGCAAATGAATAATATTTTCAAAGGTAAGGCAAAATATATATCAGCATCCATGGTAACGGTGCTCATAATAGCTGTAACGGTTGGTGCTGCGGATAAATTGCATTTTACGAATCAATTTTACAAAACTTTAACCACCGATACCATCCCTCTTCGGGCAAAACGCAATGCTGCTCCTCTCAAAAAACAAAAAAATCCAATTAAGGATTTAATAAGAAGGGATACATTTCCACCAAAAAAAGTGAACGATACTACCATTGTTTTGCAACAGCAAAAAGTGGATACGTTCAATTTTAAAATTTCAAAAGACAGCCTGGATGCCCCTGTTTATTATCATGCAGATGATTCGATGGTGATGGATGTGCCTGCAAAAAAAATAATGCTGTATGGCAAACAGTCCAACACCAAATATCTCGATAATGAACTAACAGCTCCGGGCATCACATTCGACCAGAAAAATAATTTAGTAACTGCCAGTTTTAAAAAAGACAGTGCCGGCAATGTGATTGCATCCCCCACATTTAAGCAAGATGATTTACTGACAGTAAGCGACAGCATCGCCTTTAACATGAAGACGGGTAAAGGGCTAACTAAAGGTACTTACACCCAACAGGGAGAAATGTATGTGTATGCCAACAGGATCAAAAAAATAGATGCAACCAGTTTTTTTGCCTATAAGGCAAGGATCACTACCTGTAATTTAGATACACCGCATTTTGCTTTTGTAAGTAAAAAAATAAAATTCATCAATAAAAAATTTGCTGTTACCGGCCCGGTGCATCCTGAGTTCGAGGGCATCCCGATACCTATCATATTGCCATTTGGTATTTACCCGATGTTCCAGGGCAGGCACTCCGGTTTAATAGCCCCTGCATTTACTTCTAACGATCAGTATGGACTTGCATTGGAAGGGTTGGGGTACTATAAAGTGATCAACGACAATTGGGATATAACAGCAAGAGGAACCTTTTACAGTTTCGGCGGCTACACCCTGCAGGTAGCACCACGATATTACAAACGTTACCATTACCAGGGCAATTTTGTATTGGATTTTCAGCACACCAAATTAAATTTTAAAGGAGATCCTGATTACTCGGTAGCTAACACTTACCGGGTACACTGGACACACAGCGCTGACAGCAAAGCCAGGCCGGGTGTTACTTTTGGGGCCAATGTGGATATTACAAGCACCAAGTTCAACAAGTATGTATCCAATAACCCAATCAGGAATTTTAATAATATCCTTACCTCTTCAATCAGTTACAACAAAATATGGAAAGACAAACCTTTCAACATAAACATATTGGCCAATCACCAGCAAAATACTGTTCTTAAAACAATCAGCATCACTCTGCCAAATGTAGCGTTTAATATGAATACGGTTTATCCTTTGAGAAGAAAAGAAGCGGTGGGTACTTTGAAATGGTATGAAAATATTGGTGTGGGATTAAACAGCAATGCACAAAATCAAAGTAATTTTTCTGATGACACAGCAATTGATAAGCGCCCTGTTATTACACAAATAAGAAGTAATCTTTTATGGGGTATCCGGCACAGTATTCCTATCAGTTTATCATTGCCGCCGCTTGGTGCTCTGCAGGTGTCGCCGGGGGTATCCTACACCGAAACATGGTACCAGAAAAAAACAACTTACAGTTGGAACAACACTACTAAAAAACTAGACACTGCAATAAAGAAAGGTTTTTATACAGCAAGAGAAATGTCGTTCAGCCTTGGCGTTTCCACCCGGATATTTGGTATGTATGACTTTGGTAAAAACTCCAAGATAAAAGCTATCCGCCATGAGATACGGCCCTCCATCAGCTTTAGTTATAAGCCTGATATGAACCGCAACAGTTACTACAATACACAAATAGATACTAACAGCAAGTACGGCCGCTATTCGTATTATAAAGACAACCTGAATGGTGCTTACGGTGAGGGCAAGTTTGGAGGAATAAGTTTTGGTATTGATAATAATGTTCAGATGAAAGTGAGGGACAAAAAAGATACATCAGAAGGAGCTACTAAAAAAGTTACGCTGCTTGACAGGTTGAGCATTAGTGGTGGTTACAACTTCCTGAAAGACTCGATGCAGTTGTCAACATTTACATTGAGTGCCGGCACAAATTTATTTGACAAAATCAATATCACTGCCCAGGGCAATCTAGATCCATACCAGTATGATACATTAGGAAACCCAATAAACAGGCTGGTGTGGAAAGATAAAATATTTACACTGGGCCGTCTTACCAATGCCAGCATCTCCATCTCCAGCAATTTCCAGGGCGGTGATAAAACAAAAAATGCACAGAAGAAAAAAGCATTGAGCAATGCAGTGAATCCCTATACCGGTATGCCTTTGACAGAAGAACAGGAAGAGGCTGCCTATATCAGTAATAACCCGGCAGAGTATACAGACTTCAGTATTCCGTGGTCTTTAAATTTTGCTTACTCACTCCGGTTTAACCAGGTATTCAACAGTGTAAAAAAGAAATTCGGCACTGCTGTTTATTCTGATATCAGCCTGAACGGCAGCATCCGGCTTACAGAAAAATGGCAGATCGGCTTAACCAGTATTTATAATTTTACTACCAAACAAGTGGGCTTGGTATCGCTGTCTGTTGCAAGGGAAATGCACTGCTGGCAGATGTCTATGAACATCTCCCCGGTGGGCATCCAGAAGTTTTTCAATATCACCATCAGCCCTAAGTCGGCATTGCTGAGGGATATAAAAGTAAACCGCACCAGGTATTTTTATGATTTGTAACGGAGATGATTTTTCTTAAAAAATTTATTCCTTTATTGTTTGGTCTTTGTCAAAATAATTGCTGATGTCGGCCTCTGCGTAAGTATTTATTTTTCCCAAATCTAAAACAGTGGTATTGCTTTCTTCATTGCGGTGATACATGGGAACAAATTTTGCCCCCATTACTATTTCATTGAGTGTATAAGAAGTACGGGACACCACCGTGTTGCTAAACATATCATCAAAAGCTTTTACAAGCACCAGCAACTCTCCATGGATATTGCTGAAATCATCTTTGCTGAATTTATAAAATGGGCTGTCTTCAGTAATGGGGTGCACCATCGTCCAGCTAAGAGAGAGTGAATTTATTTTACTGTACTCCATATCCAGGAAGAAAAATTTATTTACCATCTTTCCATCTTCTTCCAGCGTAAGCCCCACAGTTAGCTTTGCTTCTACATCCGTAAGATTGTTATTTTTAAAAGGCGCCACCCTCATCATAATTGCCAGCCCTTCTTTAAACGGTGCCAATACTGCATTTTTACTAAACAGTAAATAAGCTTTGGGTTTGCTGAAGCGTCCGTAAAACAAACCGGTGGCAATGGCAAAAGTGAGCAGGCCGATCAGGGCTTCAAAAGATGCAACAGCACTGGCCCATAAACCGGTGGGGTTTATCCTTCCGTAACCAACCGTGGTAAAAGTTTGTGCACTGAAAAAATAAGCTTCGCCAAATTTTCCCATTGGCGATGCTGCAGTCATTCCGCCAAGATGATCTACTCCAATAATAAAATAAATGCAGGCAAATAAAAAGTTGACTGTAATAAAAAACAGGAATATCACCAGCAGGAATTTAGTATTGCTCATCTGCAGTAAAGTATGGAACCAACTGATCCTTTTAAAAAATGGCAGCCCCGTTTTTTCAACATTGGGCAGCCCGTCTTTGTTTATAAAGCGTCCGCCATAAGCCGCATTATTAGTGCCAAAGCCTGTGTTGATTTCTGCTTTGGCCTTTGAATTTATTTTTCTTAGAAATGCCATTGAGTTTATTTTTTAGGAGCTTAAATTAAAGCTGTTACTTTAAATATATTTTAAAGTAAGTAAAGTTTTATAAATTAATTTATTTTAAGCAAATTGTACAACAAAAATAAGTGCAGATATGATTAAGCAGGCGATTGATATTTTGCGGTGCCCTGTTACCAGGAGTAAACTGACGATGGTTGTAATCAAAGAAGGGGAAAAAGAATTGGATGGTACACTGGTTGCTGTAATTGAAGAAGCTGTATTGTTTGCAGAAAAAGATTGGGTTTATCCTGTAATCAATGCAGTGCCCAGGTTGAATGTGGAGGCTTTCCTGGAATACAGTGATTTTTTGAACAGGCATGTAAAAGATTACAGTAAGCGTAAAGAAAGTATCCTGAATCAATACAGCGAACTGGTGGGCTATGTGTTGAAAAAAAATAAACGCACCAAAGAAAGTTTTTCAAAGGAATGGAAAGTGTATGATTTTGAAAAAGATAAAACCTGGGATGCAGATAACGATGCCATGCTGAATAGGTTTTTAACAGAAACAAATGAAACCATGGGCTCTTTAAAAGGAAAAATAATTTTTGATGCCGGTTGTGGAAATGGCAAACTGAATTTGTTGCTGGCTGCTCATGGTGTAGTAAATGTGGCGATGGATTTTGGCAGCAGTATTGAAGAAGCATCTTTACGCAACCATTCATCTGCAGTTCATTTTATACAGGGTGATGTGCAGTTTCCCCCGGTGGCATTTAATTACTTTGATATCGTTCATTGCAGTGGAGTTTTGATACATACCAATAATACCGAATTGTCTTTTTCCTGCATTGAACCAACAGTAAAGGCTGGTGGCAAATTGAGTGTGTGGCTGTATCATCACCGAAACAATTTTGTTCATAATATTTTTAACCGCATCCGTGCTGTTACATCCAAACTCCCACTTTCTTTTCAATATTATTTGTACTGTGTTACAATTTTTCCGGTAAGTTTTTGTATAAAAAAATTGAAAGGCAATAAACAAAATGCCAGGGAAATGATGGTGGATATTTTGGATTGGTTTACACCAGAATTTCGCTGGGAGCATGGACACACGGAAGTGGCATCGTGGTTTTATAAAAGGCAATACCGCAATGTAACAATAACTACAGACGAGGTATTTGGGTTTAATACGATTGGTGAAAAGCCAACTGTGTAAATTTTTATTCTTTCGTCAGCATCATTTAATTAATTTAGAACCATGAAAGTATTATGGCTGGCAAGCTGGTATCCCAACAGGACAGCACCTTACAACGGTGATTTTATAGAGCGCCATGCCATTGCTGCAGCCCGTTTTACAGAACAGCTCTTTGTTGTTGCCATTGTAAAAGATGATGCAATGGAAAGGGGAAGCACAGAAATAATTAAAAAACAATCTGGCAATCTTACCGTATTTACTGTTTATTATGGCAGGGGTAAATTGGGGGCTGTTGAAAAATTACTTTCGTTTAGAAAATATTTTTCGCTGCAAAAAAAAATATACAAACAGATAGAACTGGAATTTGGAAAGCCAGATATAGTGCATGTGCAGGTGCCCATGAAAGCAGGTTTGTTTGCTCAATACTTAAAACAAAAAGAGGGGATCCCTTACATCGTTACAGAGCATTGGGCAGGCTATGCCAGTGTTTGCAGGCCCAATATATTTGATATGGGCAAAACTTTTATCAAGCTTAATAATTTGGTATTGAGAGGAGCCAGCCTGGTGCTTCCGGTAAGTAATTATTTAGGAAAACTGATCTGTGGTGATTTTATAAAGATCAAGTACAGCGTTGTTCCAAATGTAGTTGATACGGCTTTGTTTTTTCCTGTTGAAAAAAAAGATTCTGCTGTTTTAAAGCTCATTCATATTTCTACAATGGGTTATCAAAAAAATATGGACGCAGTGATTGCAGCATTGGCTTTATGGAAAGAAAAGGGTGGGGCTTTTGAACTGAACTGTTATGGCAGGATAAATAATTCGATGGTACAATCGGTAAAAAGCCATTCATTGCAGGAGCATGTTTTCTTTCGTGGTGAATTCCCTCAAGCTATTTTGGCAAAAGCCATCCAGCAATCGGATGCATTGATTCTTTACTCCCGGTATGAAACATTTGGCTGTGTGCTGATAGAGGCGAATGCCTGTGGGGTACCGGTGATAGTGAGCGACCTGCCGGTGTTTCATGAATTGATAACAGAAAATAAAAATGGCGTGTTTGTGGAAGGGGAGAACCCGGCAGCACTGGCAGCAGCACTGGCAGCATTTGTAACAGCTAAAAATAATTTTAATCAGCAACAGATAGCTGCGGTTGCTAAAGAACGTTTTAGTTATGATGTGGTGGGCAGGCAATTGAAGGAGATTTATTCAACCATTATAAATAACAAGCCTTAATTTTTACAACGTTTTTATTTCGTCCATTACTTTCCTTAAAAAAAATCCTTTACTTATTTTTTCGCCAATGATGGAAACCTGCTGTCGCATGATTTCATATTCTGCAGTGGTAAGGCTGTTTAGTTTTGCTTGTATTTCAGTTAGTGAATGAACGGAGAAGCCAATATTATTTTCTTCTACCAAAGCTGCTACAGCACTATCTTTCCAAACAATCACCGGCATGCCTGCTACTAAGTACAAAGAAAGTTTATGTGGATTGTTGTACCGTAAATAATCATCACAGTTTTCAATGGAACTGCCATCCCACACCAGTCCAAAACTGCCTTCTAACACTGCAGGTAAAATTTCTGGTGCTACAACTCCTTTATAAGAAAAACTGCCTGCATTTATTTGGGTATCATAGTCAAGGCCATACACATTGAAATGCAGTCCGGGCAATTGATTTAATGAAAATACAAATGTTGCTTTTACAGCACTGCCGGCAAAACAAATGTTATTGGATAATTCTCTTTGCACCAGGTTGCCATTAAAAGGATAATCAAATATAGTGATGGTAAATATTGACGCAGCAGGCAAATATTCCAGCAGCTTTTTTTTCATGGCCGGGTTGTGGGCAATGATGTAATTGAATTGATGCAAAAGGTTTATCTCTTTAGTCAGCAATGATTCATCTTTATCCCGTATGCCGTCGATGTCGATTATTAAAGCAACTGTTTTTACACCACGCCATTTTAATATTTGTAACAACCATTTATAAGCTTTTGCCAGCAGGGGGAAATGAAAAACTACCAGGCTGTTTTTTTTGATTGAAAATGCTGATTGAACAGCATTACAAATCCTTAAAAATTTAACCGGTAAAGAACCATCTTTTGTATGCCGGAATTTTAAAGCTGCAAATCCTGCTGCTTCTAAAATTTTTTCATTGTCATTTCTTACAATGCCTGCATTGTATTGTTTGGTATCGTACCCTTCTGCAACATAATATGTGTGGAGTTTTTTCAATGAAGTGTTTAAAATTTGAGCAGGTTGCTTACATAATTTTTGATTTCCCTGGTAACAATATTATTGAAAATGTAGTATTGCACAACATAGTAAATAAACATACAGGCAGGTATAGCAGTCACCAATATCAGCGGTGGTGATGCCACGAAATTTTTACAAAAAAATATCACCGGGTTAAAAAGCAGGGTGGTGAAAATAGTTTGTAAAATCATAACGGCGCTGGCATTAAAACGGATTAATTTATTTGCCTGTATGCCGGTGATGATGGTAATGATGAGTTCTGTTGCCATGCAGGCATAAGCAGCGCCAGCTTCAGCAAAATGAGGGATCAGTAAAAAATTAAGTGCCACACTTACAATGCAGCCAATGACCGCAGCCAGCAGAAATTTTTTCTCCTGTTTAAAAGGTACCAGTGTTTGAAAACAAAACAAATTGCTGAGTCCAATCACTAATGGAAGAAAAGCCAATATCTTCATCAGTGGCACGGCGGGTAAAAATTTTTCGCCGGCAATTGTTTCAATTATTTCTGGTGCCAAAATAAAAAGTCCGGCACCAACAGGCAGGCCTGCAGTAATAATAAACTGAAGAAGTTTGTTTAAATTTTTTTTCACTTCGGTTGTATCACCTGTACTTACCAGATAAGACAGGCGTGGCATCAGCACAGTTCCAATGGCAATAATGGCAACAAGAAAAATCTTTACCATTTTTAAAACAGTGGTGTAATAACCAACAGCTTCATCATTGTGGGTAATGTGCTGCAGGATGATGGTATCGAAATAAACATAAATGCTGATGGCGGATGAAGTAAGAAAAAAATGCCAGAGTGGTTTCAGGTGCTGCCGCAGCTTCAGTGGTTGGTTTAAAAATTTATTTTCACTGAATAATTTATAACTGTTGAGAATAGAAATGATTAACACCGCTGCAGTAAAAATGCCAAAATAAATACTATAATCACTATTTGTTTTTACCAATAAAAATAAAGCCGCAATCATCGCAAGCCTTATTGCAACAGTTCTTACAGCAGCAAACTTAAATTCTTCCATGCCCTGTATATACCAGTCGAATGAAAAAGAACTTACCATAATGTTAATAGCTGCAAGCAGGTACAGTGTTGGGTTTGAGGACCAGCTTCTAAAAGTAAACAGCACAAAACCGATGGTGGCAGTAATGGAAAAAATAGTTTGCAGCAGCGCCATTTCCTGTATCAGTATTGATCTTTTTGCCACATCATTTCTTGCAGCTGCAATTTCACGAAGTGCATAAAAAGGAATACCAAATGCCGCCAGTATGGTAAATACCTGCGAAAGAAAATCAACATAGTTTACCCTGCCAAGGTTATCAGGTCCCAATATCCGGGTGATATAAGGATAGGTAACCAGGGGCAGCAAAACCTGTGTTGCAGAGGTAATGATTTGATAAACGAATTTATTTTTTAGTTCGCTGGCCACCTGTGTGTTTTTATGACAGCCCGTAAATTATGATTCTATTTTTAAAACGGGGTAAAGTTTTATTTAGGATTTTTGAAAGGGGTTATCAACTTTTGAAAAAATGTATAGAACGGATTGCAGTGTATAAGTGGTCTTTATTTATTTAAATTTTTTTTTGATATTTATTGAAATTCTTATATATTTGCTTTATCTTACTTAGATATCCAATCCTTGAAAAAAATCACTGCATCAAAGCTTCTTTAATATCCTGCTGAATCCCTTTTAGGTTATTGAAATTTGTTTTCTCTACTAATGGGTAAACATTTCAATTCATAAGTATCTGCATGATGTACCCTATTAACTAATATCCATCGAATACCTTAACTAATAACTGACCTCCTTTAGAAAATCATAAGTAGTCAAAAAAATATTTTGTCTAAGCAACTTATCATTTTTTTTATGAAGACATTTTACTTATCTACGAGATATTATAAAGCAACTTATTTCCTATTCACTTTTTTACTTTTTGTATTTACAGGATTATCCCAAACTAATACCATGACTGCTGGTACTATTTGGAGTACTGGTACATGGAGCTTGGGTCATGTGCCTTTATCGACGGAAAACGCTGTTATAAATGCTGGCCTCTCTGTTCAAATTAATGCATCAGCGATTTGTGCCACTCTTCAAATTAATAATTCTACGGGTAATGGTGTTACAACCAGTTTAACTATTAATTCAAGTCAAACACTTACTGTAGGTGCAGGTACAGGGTCAGTGACAATCGGTAATGGAGGAACTGGGATGGGTAACGGAAATACAAGTACAACATCATTAATTGTAAATGGTAATTTATTAAGTGGAACTATCAATCAACTTCCAAGTGTAAGGAATGGAGGTAGTGGTGGCGCTGGTAGTGATCAATTATCTATTAGTTCAACAGGTAGTGTCACTGTTACTGGAAATGTTACAGGTACAACAGTAATAGATACAAAGGGACCTGTTGCCACAGCTTCTGTAATATTTACAGGTACAGGCACTCTGAATGTTACAGGTACTTTTACAACTTCTGTTTTTACTCCATTAACAGGTATTGTAAATTATAATGGAACTTCTTTACAATCAATAAATCCACTTTATACAACTTATGGTACTTTAAAGTCGAATAACACTACAGGAGTAAGTTTAGGAGCTCCAATCAGCATAACAAATCTTATAATAGGAGATATTACCCCTAACAGCATATTAAACGATAACGGTAAGCAAATTACCAGTACCGGAACTTTTACTTTTACTTCAGGCACTTTTAACATTGGAACAGGAGCTACTGCAACTTCGTATCCTGGTTTCACTACCAATACTATTGCAGCTGCTACCACAGTTAATTATAATTCTACCGCCAGTCAAACTATTGTGGCAGTGAATTATGGCAATCTTACTAATGCTGCTAACGGATCGAGGATTCTTGCTTTAGCCGGAACAATAGGCGTAAAAGGAATTTTTTCACCAGGGAGCGGAGCATATATAAATACAGGAAGTACCATTAGTTTTAATGGTTCAGCAGCTCAAACCATCCCTGCTTTTAATTATAATAATTTAACTGTTACCAATGCCAACACGAATATTGCTCTGGCAAGTGTCGGTATTATTGGCATTGCAGGAACATTTATACCAGGTGCAACTACATTTAATTCTATTATAAACAGTACCATTAGTTTTAATGGAACGGCTGCACAGACCATCCCTTCTTTTACTTTTAATAATCTCACTATTGATAATACAACTGGAATATCATCATTGGGAGGCGACATTACAATCAATAATTCATTTGCTCTTACGAATGGAATTGTAACAACCGGGATTAACAAAGTAATAATACCTAATGGGGGATCAGCTACCCGTACCAATGGATGGGTAGCCGGTACCCTGCAAAAATACATTGCTGCTTTAAGTCCTGTAACTTTTGAAATTGGCGGAAGCACCAGTTACAGACCTTTAATAATTAATTTTTCTGACATTACCACAGCCGGAACTTTAACTGCGTCTGTAACCCAGGCCAATGGATTACATCCACAAATTGCTTTGTCTGGTTTAGACAATACAAAAACAGTATTGCGTTACTGGAACTTAACATCAGGTGGACTTGCCGGAACTTATACAGCAACTTTTGGTTTTGTGGCTGCAGATATTCCAGGTGGTGCCATTACCTCCAGTTTTGTAGTTCGCAATTATAACAATCCCTCCTGGGCGGCAACTACCACTGGCACCACTACTGGTACAAGCACACAGGCAATTAGCTTAACAACTTTTGGAGATTTTGCGGTTGGAGAAAAGACAAGTTTAATAGTTACTACCCAGCCATCAAATACAACTATTTGTGCAGGGAACAATGCATCTTTTACATCAGCTTCCACATCTACTCCAACTCCTTCAGTTAAATGGCAACGGAGTATTGATGGCATTATGTGGGTTGATATTACTTCCGTACTTGACGGTGGGGTGTATACTAATTTTTCAACCAATACGCTTACTATTACAGGTGCTACCGTTGCTTTAACAGGATATCAATACAGGTCAGATTACAGTAATATTAATGGCTCAGTAAACTCGAATGCTGCGACACTAACAGTTACTGTACTACCTTCCGGAACAATTGATTATCCGGGCCAACCTTTTTGTGCTGCTGGCGGCAATAAAACAGTTACAATAACTGGTACCGGTGCCTATACCGGGGGTACTTTTTCTTCTTCGCCTGGTGGTTTAATCATTAATAGTTCAACCGGTGAAATAACACTGGCAGGAAGCTCCCCCAACTCTTATAATGTTGTCTATACAACGCCCAATTGCCCTGTACAATTTTCCACCACAGTTGATATTACAGCTGCACCAACAGCAACTATCAGTTATCCATCAAGTCCATTCTGTTTATCTGACGTAGCAAATAAAGCTGTTGTATTGACAGGAGATAATACCGGTACTTTTTCTGCACCGGCAGGCTTAAGCATCAATTCTGTTGATGGAAATATCACCCCAAGCACAAGTATTGCAGGCACCTACCTAGTTACCTATACCATACCTGCATCCGCTTCCTGTGCTGAAGTATTTATTACCACTTTAGTAACAATAACCCCTCCGCCAACTGCAACAATTAGTTATGCCGGTTCGCCATTCTGTAAATCACTGGGTGCCGGACAGCCGGTTACTTTAAGTGGAACGTTTGCATACACAGGTGGTAATTTTAGCGCTCCTGCAGGTTTAACTATTAACACTTCAACCGGAGCAATTAATCCCGGTACAAGTAACGCAGGTACCTATTTAGTTACCTACACTTTAGCCGCCGCCGGAGGCTGTGGTATTGTAGAGGCTACTACTTCAGTAACTATAACCGCAGTCCCTGCTGCCACCATCAGTTATAGCAGTTCAGCTTATTGTATATCTGATATTTCCACTTACTCAGTTAGTTTATCTGGTACAGCAGGCGCCTACTCTGGTGGAAGTTTTACTGTAAGCCCTTCAACGGGTTTAAGTATTGATGGTTCAGGTACTCTTACACCTGGCAGCAGTACAGCAGGCCCTTATACAGTGATCTATACTATCCCTGCATCGGCAGGTTGTGCAGCGGTACCGGTAAATACATTCGTTACAATCAATGCAGATGCAACAATTAATCTTACTTCTGCTGGATCTACTGCTTCTCAAACAGTTTGTATTGGGTCGCCTATCACGTCGATTACCTATTCAGTTGGTGGGGGTGGTACCGGAGCTACTTTTTCTGGTTTACCAACCAGTGTGACTGGTTCCTTCAATGCAGGGGTAGCTACCATCAGTGGTTCGGCAACAGTTAGCGGCACATTTAATTATACAGTTAATACTACTGGCACCTGTCTTCAGACCAGTGCAGTAGGAAGTATAACTGTGAATGCTTTAACTATCGGCGGTTCGCTTTCGCCAACCCTTGTTACTGCATGTGTTGGTGCAAATACTGGTACCATTACTCTTTCAGGAAATACAGGATCCGTAATCAGGTGGGAAAAGTCAGTTACCGCTGGCAATACCTGGACAACTATTGCCAATACTACCAGCACACTTAATTATCTCAATTTAACTCAACCTACTTTATACAGAGCAATAGTTCAAAATGGCGTGGGTATTTGTGCGGTTGCAAATTCGGCAATTGCCCAAGTGGTAGTGGATCCCGCTTTTACTCCAACTATCACACCATCTGCTTTACCAACCTGTCTAGGCCAGCCTGTGACATTAACTGCATCAAGCTATTCAATTACGGGGCTGCCAATTGGAGGCGGTGATTTTGCAAGTGCCAATCCTCCGGGATGGAATGGTGCCAGTGCAAATAATAATAGTGTTAATCCTAACAGTGGGTGGGGAGAAGCTAATGGCCCTAAAGTTTGGAATGGGGTTACCTATAATTCTTCAGGAAAATTTATGATCATTAATGGTACCGGGACACCGGGAAATCCCATTTTAACCACTCCTGTTTTTAGTACCGTAGGATTATCAACAGCAATATTAATTTTGAACCAGGCCTATAATTTAAATGCCGGCGCCGTTGCAAAAATTGAAATTTCAATGGATGGGGGTATTACTTATACAACGCTTCAAACCTATACAGGACCAGCCAATTTCGGGCCTACTAATGGCTTAAGTCCAACCGTAAGTATAAATTTAAATGCCTACCTCGGCATGACCAATTTGATGATTAGATTTTTGTATGCAGGTTCTGCAGGAAGTAATTGGGCAATAGATAATGTTTACATTAATAACTCAACTGGTGTTGGTAATTATAATCCACTTAATTATTTATGGACTCCTTCAACAAACCTTTCTGCTAACACAGGACAGGCAGTTACTTTTACGCCAGTAACTGCCGGAAGTTTTACTTACCAGGTAACTACTACTACCGTTGGAGGTTGTCCTGGTTCTGCCCCCGGAACTGTTACCGTTGTTGTTAATGATCCGGTAGCCATTACAACTCAGCCAGCCAATTTAAGTTTTTGTCAGGGTAGTAATACTTCCATGACTGTTACCGCTACAGGAACTTCACCTACTTATCAGTGGCAGGTAAGCACTGCAGGCAGCGGCGGCCCATGGACAAACCTTACCAATACCGCTCCTTATTCCGGGGTTACAACTGCCACATTAGCGTTCACCGCTCCTGCATTGACACTTAGTACAAATTTTTATAGAGTGGTAATATCTGGATCCGCTCCCTGCGGATTGGTAAACTCAAATGCAGTAAGCCTGAAATATGGTAATGTCTGGATGGGAACGATCAGTGCTAATTGGAATAATCCAGGTAACTGGTCGGATGGAAATCTGCCATCTACCAGTTGCGCCAATGTTTATATTCCAAACAGGGCGAATCAGCCCGTTTTAAATTCGGCTCCCAATGCTGTAATAACAAATATTATTATTGATCCTGGTGCTAAACTAACCGTGTCAAATGCAATAATGAAAATTGCCGGCACCATTACCAATAGTGGCTTATTTGATGTAAGCAATGGCACACTTGAATTTAATGGATCATCCTCACAAAGTATTTCCGGCAATTTATTTGTTGGTAATAATTTAAAAAATCTTATCATAAATAATACCAATGCCGGTGGCCTTACTCTAACTGGTGCAGGAATTAATCTTAATATTTTGGGTGATGTTTCTTTTGGAAATATAAATAATGCCACTATTAATACTGGCGATAACCTTGTATTGATATCCACCGACACCAGTACTGCAAGAGTTGCGGATATTACCAATAACAGTGTTAATACAGGCAATAAATTTAATGGCAATGTCACCGTAGAACGGTATTATCCTGCTCTCAGGGCGTGGCGCCTTGTAACAGCACCTTTATCTGGAACTGGTTCTATTTTTAGTACCTGGCAAAATAATGGTGTGTACACTCCTGGAAGAGGAACTTATGTTACAGGATCTACCGCACCTGCAGGTGGGCTCGATGCAAGTCCACAAAATAATTCCTCTTTAAAAACAGGAACCTTGCTTACTCCGCTTACCAATACGCTTACTACAAATCTCTCCGCCAATACAGGTAGTGCTGATAATAAAGGCTATTTCCTTTTTGTGAGAGGAGACAGGATTATTAATAATTTCAATTTGAGTAACAGTAATATTACCACTTTAAGTGCTAAAGGAAAATTACAGACTGGCACTCAAACTTTTCCGGTGTCTGCTATCGGTAGTGATTTTACCATGGTGGGTAATCCTTATGCCTCTCCGGTAGATTTTAAAAAAATAACAAAGAATAATCTTCAAAATCTATTTTATGTTTGGGATCCAAAACTGAATATTGTTGGCGGGTATGTACTATTAGAAGATCTTACTAACAGCGGTACTTATAACGCTGTTCCCGTAGGTCCGGGCATGCAAGACAATATCATTCAGTCCAGCCAGGCAATATTTGTACAAACTTCTGCCAATGGTGCAGCCTCACTGGTTTTTAATGAACCAAACAAATCAGCAACAACCAATCTGAAGATGTTCAGGCCAATACCTGCCGGGCAACATAGTAATCTCAGGATTAATCTTTACAAGCTAAATGCAAACAGCACACTGTTAGCTGATGGTACTTATGCAGACTTTAATGATCATTACAGCCCCAATGTAACAATAGAAGATGTACTTAAATTTTCAAATATCAACGAAATGGTTGGTTTGCTGAGAAACAATAAATTACTGGCTCTTGAAAGAAGGCCAACACCAGGAGCAGGGGATACAATCTTTCTGAAATTAAATAAAACAACACAACGCAGTTACCGGTTTGAGTTGGAGGCCGCTAATCTGGATAAGGATAATTTAATTGGTTTTATAGAAGATAAATTTCTTAAAAAATCAGTGCCACTAAATTTGGATGGGCAATCAATTGTGGATTTTGATATAACAGCAGATGCTGCATCCGCTGCTGCTGACCGTTTCATGATCACATTCAGATCTGCAGTTACCTTTACCGGTATAAAGGCAAATATATTAAAGGCAGATGTAGCTATTGAATGGAATGTAACCAATGAGTATAGTATTAAACAATATGAAATCGAGCGGTCAACTGATGGAGTCAATTTTGCTAAAATAGCAACAAAGCTATCCTCTGGAAACAGCCACAGTGTTGGATTGTATGACTGGCTTGATGTTGCCCCATTGCCTGGTTATTATTATTACAGGGTTCGAAGTGTTAGTGAATATGCAGGATCGGCATATAGTGATATAGTAAAAGTAAAAATTAACAAGAGTACACCAGCAATTTATGTGTTCCCCAATCCAGTAATAGAAAATAATATTCAACTGCAGATGAATAATATCCCACAGGGTGTTTATTACATCAGATTAATAAACAGCAGAGGACAGGAAATAATAAATAAATTGATTACTCATGCGCCAGGTACATCAACAGAACAAATTCAACCCGGTATTAAACTGCTTCCAGGGATTTATCAACTGCAGCTAACAGCACCTGATAAAAAAATTACTGTGCTTAAAGTGATTGTGGAATAATATTATAACAACCTGTATGAATAAATATGCTGTCTCTTTTTAGGGGCAGCTTTTTTCATTATAGAATTCTGTAAATGATAAAAAAATGCCACAGGAAAACAGGTACGTTGATAAAAAGGGTAAAACCTTATTAGGTTACTTTTTTATTTATGATGCCGAAGCTTAATTTTGAAACGTTATGTCAGCAGAAAAAATTATAGGCGACTGGAAAAAGAAACTCTTTAAACCATTGTACTGGCTGGAAGGAGAGGAGGATTATTATATTGATAAGGTAATTGATTATGCAGAACATAATATTTTGCCGGAAAGTGAAGCTGGCTTTAACCTGAGTATATTTTATGGTAAAGATGCCAATTGGAGCGATGTGGTGAATGCCTGTATGCGGTACCCGATGTTTGCAGAAAAACAGGTGGTGTTGCTGAAAGAAGCCCAGCAAATGAGAGACCTTGATAAACTGGATCCTTACATAGAAAACCCTTTGGCCTCCACCATTTTTGTGGTGAGCTACAAAGAAAAGACTTTAGATAAAAGAACCAAATTGTATAAAACCATCAAGAAAGATGGTGAAATATTTACTTCCGAAAAAATAAGGGAGTATAAAATGTTGGATTGGGTAAAGGATTACATGAGTCAGCAGGGATTTGATATGAACCAGAAAGCCATCATCCTGCTGGTAGATTATGTGGGCAACGATCTTAGCAGGATCACTAACGAAATTGAAAAAATAACTGTTAATCTCGGCCAGCGAAAAACTATTACCGAAGATGATATTGAAAAATATGTTGGGGTAAGCAAAGAGTACAATGCGTTTGAACTGCAAAGTGCCATGAGTAAAAAAGACCTGGCAAAAGCCATTAAAATAATCCAGTATTTTGAAAGCAATCCGAAAGCAGCACCGATACAATTGGTGCTGCCATCTTTGTATGGTTTCTTCAGTAAGCTGTACAGTGTTTTTGGAATGGTGGATAAAAGCGAATCTGCCCTGCGTCCGTTATTTTACAATAATCCTTTTGCGGTGAAGGAAGCCCTGGCTTCGATGAAAATATATGGTTATGAGGGAGTGGAAAAAGCATTGCTGCTGTTGCATGAATATAATCTCAGAAGCGTAGGAGTCAATGATACCGGTACTTCTGACGGATCGTTGATGAAAGAGATGGTGGTGAAAATGATGAACTAAAAGAGCTAGGTGTTAAGTTGTAAATTGTAAGTCAGCTTATGTAAATAAACAATACCATTCAATTAGCAAGCTTCAACTTATTACCTACCAATTATTACTTATAACTTTTCCATCGCCTGTTCTTTATCTTTTGCTAATTGATTTTTTAATTCATCAAGGCTGTTAAATTTTTGTTCGTTCCGCAGGCGTTTTTTGATGTGGACAGTTAATGTGTCGCCATAAATTTCTTTATCAAAATCAAAGATATTTACTTCAATCATTCTGTTGGTTCCTTCTACAGTTGGGCGGATACCAATATTCATCATCCCCTTAAATCTATCAAGCTTCTGCCTTTCACCATTGACCATTGACCATTGATCCTCGACCTCAACGGCATACACACCATTGCCCGGAATTAACTTTTTTTCTTCTTCTATTTTTAAATTGGCGGTGGGGTAACCAATCGTCCGGCCCAATTTATTTCCTTCTACTACGGTGCCATTAAAAAAATAAGAATAACCAAGATACTCGTTAGCAGTTTCAATATTTCCTTTCAACAGCGCTTCCCTTATCATGGTACTGCTGATGGTATTGTTCTGCAGCATGAAGCCCGGTATCTCTTTTACAACATAATTGTATTGGGAAGATTTTTCTTCCAGCAATTCAAAATTGCCACTCCGGCTTTTACCAAATCGGTGGTCGTGGCCAATAATAATGGTGTGAGGATGAAATGTTTTTACCAAAAATTGTTCAATGTATTCTTCTGCCGACTGCAGTGAAAATGCTTCGGTAAAAGGGGTTACTACCAAATGCTGTATGCCGTATTTTTCCAGTAAAGAAATTTTTTCCTGCAGGGTATTCAGTAAAAATAATTCTGTTTGCCTGGCAGCTATCACCTGCCGTGGGTGCGGATTAAAAGTGATGATGACCGTTTCGCCATTTACTTTTTTTGCCTCATCCTGCATCAATTCTAATATCTGCTGGTGGCCTGTGTGTACCCCGTCAAAAGTACCAATGGTAACAACGGCATTTTTAAAAGCAGGCAGTGTATTTATATCGGTATGTACTGTCATAATAAAGTGGTGCAAAACTAAATGATAATTTATTAATGGATAATTGATAATTGAAATTAGTTTTGCGGCTTAAATATAAATATGAGCCTTTACAGTAAAAGAGGAGTATCTGCCCAAAAAGAAGAAGTACATGCCGCTACCAAAGATCTTGACCAAGGTTTATTTCCCAATGCGTTTTGTAAAATTTATCCAGACTATTTAGGCGGCGATGACGATTATGTAAATGTGATGCATGCCGATGGTGCAGGCACTAAAAGTATTTTAGCTTACCTGTACTGGAAAGAAACCGGCGACATCAGTGTGTGGAAAGGCATAGCGCAGGATGCCATTGTGATGAACTTAGATGACCTTCTTTGTGTAGGCATTACCGACAATATTGTTTTCAATTCCACCATCGACAGGAACAAACATTTAATTCCCGGTGAAGTATTATCACAAATCATTAATGGCTCACAGGAGTTGTTTGATTCATTAAAATCTTTCGGTGTAAATATTCATTACCTCGGTGGCGAAACCGCCGATGTGGGAGATGTGGTAAGAACAGTTGCAGTAAATGGCACCATGACCTGCCGCTGGCCAAAAAATAAAATTATCAGCAACGATAAAATACAGGCTGGTGATGTTATTGTTGGCTTTGCCAGTTACGGACAATCCACTTATGAAACTGCCTACAACAGCGGCCTCGGCAGCAATGGCCTCACCAGTGCAAGGCATGATGTGCTTGGTAAATTTTATGCAGAAAACTACAAAGAAAGTTTTGATAATAACTTGCCGGATGAAGTGGTATATATCGGCAAAAACAGGATGACTGATACATTCACTATTGACAATTCACCATTCACCAATTGATTCTAAGCCCAACCCGTACTTATGCCCCGGTTTTAAAACAATTGCTGGATAATCATTTTGATAAAATTCATGGCCTTATCCATTGCAGTGGTGGTGGGCAAACAAAGTGCATGAAATACCTGCCGGGCAATTTTAAAATAATAAAAGATAATTTATTTGATGTGCCGCCGGTGTTTCAACTCATTCAAGAAAACAGTGGCAGCAGCTGGCGTGAAATGTACGAGGTGTTTAACATGGGTTGCCGGTTAGAAATTTATTGTAAACAAGAAGATGCACAAATCATGATGGATGCAGCCAAAGCATTTAATATAGATGCACAGGTGATTGGCAGAGTAGAAGCAAGTGATAAAAAAGAATTGGTGATCAGGACTGGGGGAGAGGAACTTATTTATTAATGATAAAATTTTTCATTTAAGAAAACGACCATATTTTTAACAGCAACCTTACAAAAAAATTTTCCTTGCCCATTCGCAAAGAAGTAAATTTGCCTAAATTAATAGAACCAACCATGTCTCAATCAATAGTAGAATTAAAAGGCGTAAAAATATTTCAGGGCAGCAATCTTATTTTAAGTGATGTAAATATTTCGATAGATAAAGGCGAGTTTGTGTACCTGGTGGGTAAAACCGGAACTGGTAAAAGCAGCCTGCTGAAAACGTTGTATGGCGACCTTGAATTGACATCGGGAGAAGGTTGGGTAGTGGGTTATAACCTGAGAGAACTGGACTGGAAAAAAGTACCCTTTCTTCGCAGGAACCTTGGCGTGGTGTTCCAGGATTTTCAATTGCTTACCGACAGAAATGTAAATGATAATTTGAAATTTGTATTAAAAGCAACCGGATGGAAAGATGAAAAACTGATGGATGAAAAAATTGCCGATGTGCTGGATAAAGTGGGGTTGAAAACAAAAGGGTTTAAAATGCCTTTCGAGTTGAGTGGCGGCGAACAGCAAAGAGTGGACATTGCCAGGGCATTATTAAATTCTCCCAAACTGATACTGGCAGATGAACCTACCGGTAACCTTGACCCTGAAACAAGTGATGAGATCATGCAATTATTGTTTCAAATATGTAAAGATTATTCTACTACCATTATAATGGCCACACACGATTATATTGTGATCAATAAATTTGCTGCCAGAACTATTAAAACAGAAAGTGGAAAAGTGTGGGACAATGCAACTGTGTCGATGTAAATTTTTTTATGGCCAGACCAGTTCTATAATTTTTGCTGCATTTTTTTTATTGTTGTTTAATTCCGCCAGCAGTTCAGTACGTTTATCTTTTTCTGCATCATCAAAAGAAATTTTATACAGGTAGTTGACGGCAGTAATAAAATCATCTGCATCTTCTGCTATGCTGCAAAGGCTTTCCAGCCCGGAACCTGCTACACCAGCTTTGTTTACAACACAATGCCTGCCGCTGTACAAGGCATTCAGCAATTTTAGTTTTACGCCAGTGTTATTAAAAGAGGGGAGAATGTTGATTTGTGCTTTGGCAATAATATCCTGCATTTCTTTATTGTTGGGGTTGGCTACAAGGCAGGTGTGTTCATGCTGGTGAGCTAAATGTTCCAGCCGTTGTGATGGATTTTTACCGGCAATTACAAAGGGTACCTGTAGTTTATTAAATACATTTTGCAGCAGCCACACCGCAGCTTCTTCATTTTCATTGATGGATAAATTACCATGATACAAACAGAAGCAGCCGGTACCATTTTGAGAAGTTACTTTTTCCCAACCTACAAATGCCGGAAGAAATTGTACATCATTAGCCTGTAATTCTGTTTCATAATCAGCCTTATCAATTTTGCTCAATGCCAGCAAACTGTGGTGCTGGCAAAGTTTTGCTTCATACTTTTTTAGCTGGTAGCTTTCCCAGGTATAATACAATTTGTCGAGTAGTTTTTTTTCATGCCGGGCAAGCTGGCTATAATATTTGTACTCTGCATTGTGCAGCCGCACAAATACTTTGCGGCCATTCAGTTGATTGCTTTGCAGAAAATAAGTGCAGTGTATTCCTTCTAACAATATTGGGTAATTATCCTGTTGCAGGTTGTGTAATAAAGCTGTAACATTTCTTGATTCCACTATGTAAGGCGTGGTAAATGAAAAGCCGGAAAGGTTTTTTTTTCTGGGGTAATACTGCACCGATTCACAAAACCGGTTAAGTATTTCTGATGGTTGCCGGTCTTTGGTAAAACAATGCAGGTGAATCTTTACACCCAATTTGTGGAGCCAGCATATTTTATAATACTGGTCAATGGCGCCACCATAATCTGCCGGTGCAGGTACGTCCAGGGTTACTATGTGCAAATGTTTATCCAAGTAAATTTTTATAAAAATCCAGTAATACAGTTTCTTCAGTTTGCCAGTTGTATATTTCTCTTGCTTTAATACAATTAGCCTTAAGCTTCTGATATAAAACTTCATTCTGCAGTAAATTGTTCAAACTTGCAGCAATGTTTTTTGGCTCCATTTCTGTAATCAGCAAAGCCACTTCAGCATTGTCATTAATTTCTTTGTAAGCAGGAAAGCCTGCACACAACTGCGGAATACCTGCATGGATATAATCAAAAAATTTATTTGCCAGCGACAGGTAATTGCTCAATCCGTTATTTTCCACCAGGTTTATCCCGATATAAGCCTGCTCTGTAATCACTCTTAATTCATCGGGTGAAATATTACCTTTAAAGATCACTTTGCTTTCAAGGCCATTTTGTTTAACTAAATTTTGAGCCTGTTGCATAAAATTTCCATCTCCACAAACTATTAATTGACAATCTACTTCTTTCATTGCCGGCAACAGTGTTTCAAAACAACGGCCTTCATTTACGGCACCCTGGTATAAAATAAATTTTGATGATTTGGGTATTTCTTTAAACGGCTGCAGCAGAGGAATATTCCGGATTACTTTGTATTGTACCCCGTACATTTTAGTAAATTCATCAGCAATCGGCTGGTTTACGGTATAGCCCGATTTGAATTTAGGAAGAGCGTATTGTTCTATTTGCTTCCAAATTTTATGGATTGCAGGACGGGTTACAATCTCCTTCATCTCACAAAACAATTCATGTGCATCGTACACTCTTTTTATTTTTTTTATTTTGGAAATAAAAAGACAGGGCAGAATAGTATCCAAGTCGATGGCACAGATACAATCCATTTTTTTTAAAAGCAGGTAAAGTAAAAGCCGCAGGTTGTATTCGGCATAAAACAGTTTTCCTTTTTGAAACCAGCAGGGAAGCCTTTTTTGTTGAAATGGCATTTGCTTTAAAGCTACTGAACGATGCATCTTACGCCCCACCAGCACTACACTATATCCAGCCAGGTTTAGGGAACTGCAGATCCTGATCATTCGTTGATCGTAGCTTAAATCGT
>JANMJU010000201.1:0-28326 GCA_031371545.1 Chitinophagaceae bacterium | reverse complement strand
CCCTCTGTTGCCGAAGTGGAAACGGCAATACCCGCTTTTATCGGTTATACCGAAAAAGCTGACCGCTTTGCGGCAGGTGATTTAAAAAAGGTCGCTAATAAAGTAAATAACCTTTCGGAGTTTGTTCAATTTTATGGAGGCCCGGCAATGGAAACCAATGCCAGTATTTCTGTAAGTGTTACAGACAATGGCAGCAGCAATTTTAATGTATCAATTGTGCCTGTTAGTCCAAGCCAGAGATCGAAATATAATCTTTATTATTCAGTAAAGCATTTTTATGATAATGGTGGCGGTACCTGTTACATTGTGTCAATGGAAATATATCAAACTCCAAGTGCAGTAAGTGATACATTATTACTTGAAGGACTTGATATCGTAAATGAAATTGACGAGGTAACGCTTTTGGTTATCCCAGAGGCAACAAAAGTTACTGCTGTTGCTTACATTTCTATAGTGAATAAGATGATAAGGCAGGCTGCTACTCTTAAGGACAGGTTTGCCCTGGTAGATCCTTTCCAGGTAACACCCAAAAATACTGCCGACCCCAATGGTGATATTGATGCAGATGCTTTAATCATTAGGGATGCAACATTAACTGTTGCAGAGAACCGTTATGCAGCTGCTTATTATCCCAATCTTATCACTTCTTATGAATACAAACATGACTTTGATACACTAATAGTGGACACCTATATACTTGCTGCTGGTGTACTTGCTCCTTCCATACCGGGTTATGCGGCAGGTATGACGATGACCACTGCTGGTGCAGGTTCTGTTTTATATACTAAGGTAAAGGATGAACTTAAAAAGCAGTATGTAGTATTACCACCATCGCCGGCTATGGCAGGTATTTATACAAATGTGGACAGTAACAAAGGTGTGTGGAAAGCTCCAGCAAACGAATCAGTGTCTGCAGTGGTTGCTCCGGAAATTGCGATTTCAAACAGGGAGCAGGAAAACCTGAATGTAGATCCCAACAGTGGTAAATCCATTAATGTAATACGCACTTTCCCCGGCTACGGTACATTGGTATGGGGAGCCCGTACATTAAACGGCAATGACAATGAATGGAGATACATCAGTGTTCGCAGGTTTTTTAACATGGTGGAAGAATCAGTAAAAAAATCAAGTCAGTGGGCAGTATTTGAACCCAATACCATTAGCACCTGGGTAAAAATACAGGCCATGATTGAAAACTATCTTTTCTTAAAATGGAGAGATGGAGCATTGGCTGGAGTAAAACCAGAGCAGGCTTTTTTTGTAAAAGTAGGTTTAGGTACTACCATGACTTCACTGGATATTCTGGAAGGAAGAATGAATGTAGAAATAGGAATGGCAGTAGCAAGGCCTGCAGAATTTATTGTACTCAAGTTTTCACAACTGATGCAGCAATCTTAAAACAATTATTCAACATTAAAATCAACATCAAATGGCAACATACCCCATTCCGGTTTTTCATTACAAAGTATCATGGAACAACCAGGACATAGGCTTTTCAGATGTATCCGGCCTTACGCAGGAAACCCAGCCAATAGAATACAGGGACGGATTAATGGCGGGTACCACTGCTCCGCTTAAAAGACCAGGGCTGAAAAAAGTAAATAACATCATGCTTAAAAGAGGAATTGTAGAAAAAAATAATGACCTCTTCAACTGGTTTAATAACAATGGTGCACCAAATGTAGAGCGGCGTGATATTACCATCAGCCTGCTGAATGATGAAGGTGATCCTGTAATGGTTTGGACAATCTCACAGGCATGGCCGTCCAAAGTGGAGGGTCCGGGACTGAAGGCTACCGGCAATGAGATTGCCATCGAATCAATTGAATTGGTACATGAAGGGATTTCTGTAAAAACAACTTAACGGATGGCAACATATTATCCACCATGTGGCTTTTATTTTCGGGTATCCTTTTCCGGTATATCTGGTATGGGGGGTGATGATCAGCAACGCTTTCAGGAAGTTGGCGGCCTTTCTTTTGAAATTGAAACGGAAGCTTTTAACGAAGGCGGTGAAAACAGGTTTGCATACAAACTGCCTAAACGGGTAAAATATCCGAACCTGGTTTTAAAAAGAGGGCTGATCACCAACAAAGTACTTACCGACTGGATCAACAATGCTAAGGACGGTTTTTTCTGGGGGATACCGGTTCCACTATTTCAACCGTCTGATATATTGGTAACGTTGATGAATGAAACAGGCGAACCCATTGCAGTATGGAACGTCGTACAGGCGTACCCGGTAAAATGGGCCATGAGCGATCTGAATGCCAATGGCAATAATGTGGTGGTGGAAACAATTGAACTGGCTTATCAATATTTTGAACGACAAAAATAAAAAGAATGCCGGTACAGATCAATGAAGTAATAATAAGAGCTGTGGTGGATAATAGCAATTCCACCACTACTCCTGCTGCACCTGGCAGTTCAACCGGCCAGCCTGTGCCGGATATTGAAATAGCAGCAATGGTATTAGAAATTATTAAAGAAAAAAACGAACGGTAATGGATCTACAATCTGCAGCAAAACTGCCTTTCAATTTTAAAATTCTTCCCACCGATGAAAATGGTATACCCAACGGAGTGCCATTTCTTGCAATGTTTAATCCCGAAAGTTTTGCAATATCAGAAAGTGTGGAATGGGATTATAGAAATCCTCCTGGAAGCGAAGGGTATGACCCTACTTATGTTAAGATACAACCACGTACTTTTTCTATAGATATTACACTTGATGGTACAGGGGTAAATACTAATGGAGTAAAAATTCCGGTAGCTGCACAGGTGATCCTCTTCAGGTTAGCCACTACAAAGGTTAGCGGTAAACTTCACCGGCCCAGTTACCTGATTGTGCAATATGGTTTGTTTATCTGCACCTGCATATTGCAATCCAGCTCTGTTACGTACACAATGTTTGATCCTACCGGCCTTCCAATAAGAGCTAAGATCAATGCTTCCTTTATTGAAAGAAGCCCTACCGGGTTAACAGCAGTATTAAATATGCTTTCTTCTCCTGATCTTACTCATACAGTAACAGTAAAAGAAGGAGATATTTTGCCATTGCTAACATACAAGATCTATAAAAAGCAGGACTATTACCTGCAGGTGGCAAAAATAAATAAACTCAAAAATTTCAGGAAACTGAAGGAGAATACCAAACTAATATTTCCGCCAATTGCAAAAAAGTAAAACAATCAATTTTTATACAACAACAAAATGGGTTTAGACATTCTTATACCAGGTACAAATCCTCCAACAGATGTAATAAGCTGTAAAATACTTATTGATGGTACTGAATTGAATAATGAAATACAGGTAAGCCAAATTATTATAAGCAAATCATTTAATAAAATTGCTTCTGCAAAATTAGTTTTCATAGATGGGGATGCAGCAGAACAGGATTTTAAATTAAGCAGCGATGATCAATTTAAACCCGGCAATGAAATAGAGATACAACTGGGCTATCATGGAGATGTAAAAACGGTTTTTAAAGGGATCATTATCAAACACGGTATTAAAATTAAAGATGGTGGTGCTTCACTGTTAATGATTGAAGCAAAAGATAAAGCCATAAAATTAACTGGGGCGAGAAAGAGAGCTTACTATATTCAAAAAACTGACAGTGATATTATAACATCGCTTGCAGGAGAATCAACACCTGATGTTGCAAGCACTTCATTTTCTCACAAGCAACTGGTACAGTTTGATGCAACAGACTGGGATTTTATTGTTACACGTGCAGAGGCTAACAGCATGCTGGTACTAACGGATGACGGTACCCTAAGTGTGAAAAAACCTGCTACCGCAAGTGCAGTGCTTACCGCTACTTATGGTACGGATATTTATGAATTTGAAGCAGAAATGGATGCAAGGAAACAGGCAAAAAGTATAAAAAGCCACTCCTGGGATTATACACAGCAAGCTGTGGAAGATGTTTCATCGGGCTCATCAGATTTTACTGAGCCTGGAAATATTTCTTCTGACGATCTGGGTAAAGTGATGGAAACTGAAATTGACTTGTCTCATACCGGCCATCTTACGCAAACGCAATTACAGGATTGGGCGGATGCATACACTATCAGGAATAAAATGTCCAAGGCTGTGGGAAGGGTTCGCATACAAGGCAAGGCAGCAGTAAAACCTGGCAGCACCATTACACTCGATGGCGTAGGTGACCGGTTTAACGGTGACGTGTACGTGACGGGAGTACTGCATCATTTTAGCAATACCTGGCGCACCGATATTCAGTTTGGCTGGCAGGAAGATTGGTTTTATAAAAAAGAAGCCGTTATGGAAAAATCTGCTGCAGGTTTATTGCCGGGCATCAATGGTTTGCAGATTGGTGTTGTGCTGGATATGGATGATACAGAAGATGGCGGGCAATACCGTGTAAAAGTACATGTGCCCACTATTACATCAGGCAATGAAGGTTTATGGGCAAGAGTGGCCACCCTAGATGCAGGGCCGGACAGGGGCGTATACTTCAGGCCACAGGTAAATGATGAAGTAGTGCTGGGATTTTTAAATGATGATCCAAGAGAAGCAGTAATACTGGGATGCCTGCATAGTAAAGACACCAACAAATCTCCATTACCGGAAAATGCAAACGGAGAAGAATATGGGTTTGTAACGAAAGAAAAAGTAAAGTTGATTTTTGATGATACCAATAAGCGGATGACACTCAGTGTGAAAACTGCATCGGGAGAAAAAACAATTATACTCAATGATGATTCTAACGCTATGGAACTGAAAGATGAAAACAGCAACAGCATTAAAATGGATGCAAGCGGTATTACTATTGAGGCAGGCTCTGGTAATGTAACTATAAAAGGTACGCAGGTATTGATAAATTGATTGGGCAACAAAATTTGTTTGCATAGTCATTGAATAAAATATTATTTAACTAAAATAAAAAAATAAAATGCCTTTTGCTGCACGAATAACAGATAATCATATGTGCCCGAAATCGAGCCCGCCGCCTGCAAGTATTCCGCATGTTGGTGGCCCAATTTTGCCTTCAGGCAAACCATCTGTTTTCATCGGCAAACTGCCTGCGGCTACAGAAGGCAACCAGTGTTTTTGTGTAGGAGAGCCCGACAAGATCAGCAAGGGTTCTTCTTCTGTAATAATTAATGGCAAACAGGCTGCAAGAATGGGTGACTCTACTCAGCACCAGGGGAAAATTGTTACAGGTTGTGCTACAGTTATTATTGGTGATTAAATATTTTTTTTAAAAAAAAACTATCAAAATGGAAATAATTGACAGATCATTTTTAGGCACCGGCTGGGGATTTCCCCCCACATTCAGAAGGGAATGGTATGGTGTGGAAATGTTGAGCGAAGAAGCAGATGTGTACAGCAGCATACGTATTATACTGGAAACGATAACAGGCGAAAGGGTGATGCTGCCTTCTTTTGGGTGTAACCTTCAGCCCTTTGTATTTGAATCAATGAATGTACCCAATATTGCCATGATAGAAAAAATAGTAAAGGAGGCATTGGTGCTGCATGAACCAAGGATAATTGTAGAAGAGCTTATATCAAAAGTGCTGCAGGATCCGGACAGGTTAGAGATTACCGTTAGCTATTCTATTATCCTTACTAATACAAGGTATAATTATGTGTTTCCTTTTTATTTGAAAGAAGCAACCAATATAGATACATCTGCTTAAACAAAAAATCGTTTTCGTTTGCAGGGTAATTAAATAATTCAGTAAAAAATTTTGTATCCCTGCAGTTGAATTTTAATATGCTGCAATTTTAAAATGATAAACAAATGAAAAATTGTAATTGTGATACGGAAATAAACAGGGATGGATCTGGGCAGTTGCAGCGCTACCTTACAGCACTTGACCCGGCATACGCACCCATTGATGGCCGCAGCACAGAAGACTTGCTGCTGTATGCAAAAAGGTATGCCGCACAAATTCGTTTTTACGATATTCCGGACAGCAATATTAATGATGCCACAATACCTGCACCCAAAATAAGCTGGCGTGAATTTTTCAGGAGGGATATGGCTGTAATAGCGGCTTCAATTGCTGTTACCGAAGCAGCAGGATTTAAAAAAGAATATGATGAAATAAATGAAAGGCTGCAGCATAATACCACACCTGAAATATATGCTGCTTTGTATGCTCCAATTATAGGGATGCTTAAAAAAATTGACCGCTGGTATTCAGTTGCCATCCCCGAAAGTCCTTTATATGCCGATTTAAAATTGGCAATAGATTCTGATCTGAAACAACAGGTGCAAAAAATAGTAGCCTATGAAGAAGGGTTTAAGTTTGTAGATCCATCTGTTGATTTAAAAATAGATTTAAACAGTATTGAAAATAAAGATGCCTGGGGATTAAATGAATCTGTGCCACCAGATGCTGCTATTTACACCGGACAAACACAGGCGGAAAAAATATTAAGTGCTTCCCTTTTTACCGAAGATATTTTTCATGCTTTTTATAATTTTTTAAACAGGCTGATAAACGATTCTGCCAGGTACATACAGTTTGCCATGGAGCAATATCCATCGCACCAGCCGCACATGGCGTTGTTCATTACATTTTTACAATTGTTTAATAAAGCACAGCAGCAAATGAATGGACTTACCGGCCGCCTGCTTGATTTTTATTATAAAGAGGTGCTGTACCTGCAATCAAAACCTGCTGTGCCTGATAAAGTGCATATTGTTTTTGAACTGGCAAAAGACGTTACTGAATATGGACTTGCCGATGGTACCGCATTAAAAGCCGGCCCTGATGATTCCGGTAAAGAACAGTTCTATAAAACTGCTGGTGATTTAGTAATCAACCAGGCTAAAGTAGCAGAACTGAAAACAATTTTTGTAGAACATGAAATGAAGGGTACGGTAAATAATATTAAAAGTATTTATGCAAGGCCTATTGCCAATTCATCCGATGGTTTTGGCGAAAAATTTGAAGGTACAGATACCAAATGGCCAACCTTTGGTGTGGGGAGCCCGTTACAGATTAAGCCAGTAAACATCTGTGAAAGGATTGAACTGGAAAAAGCACTTCTTAAAAGAAAGGATCAGTCGCAAATTGGGTTTGCCATTGCATCACCGCAATTGGTGCTGCAGGGCGGCAACAGGATTATTGCATTACAAATGGCTTCACTCCACGATTTTAATAACAAGCAATTGGAAATATGGTTAAGTGCTGAAGATGGCTGGTTGAAGATTGATAAAAAAATTACTGAGAAAAATGAACTGATAAAATCATTGCTTGCAAATGGAGGAGATCTTAGCACCGGTATGCCTGGCGAAAGCGGTTATTTTATTGATTCCCTTAATGCCGCATTGTATATCTGTTTACCTATTGTTGAAAAAGCAATTATTCCCTTCAACCTGGCACTGCATCCCGGCCTGAAATATGCAACACCATACCCAGTAATGCAGATTAGGATAGAACCGGATATTGAATTTAACCAGGTTGTGTTTAATCAAAATGACATTAAAGATTTATCAATTTCTGTAAGAGTTGGTTCTATTAATTTGCCATCAATTTCACAGGAAATTACTGTTACGGGTGAGGTACTTGATGAAACTGGTAAGCAGGTACAATTTCAAGATTACAGAGTTGAAGTTCTAGGTTCTCTGCCTATTGTTACCGGACAAATGTTTGACGGAAAATTTAAGTTTTCTATTGCCACATCAGTTAATAAAATACTTAAGGTTGCACATGTAGATACAGCCAATCATAAAATACGATATGTACTTGTCACCAGCGCAGATTTCATAACAGTAACATTGGAAAATGGCAGGGGAGTATCATCCTTGGATTCAGTATTGGCTACTTTAAAAGCTCAGATACCTTCTTTTTTTGATGGGCTTAAAGAACTTACATTAAAAAATGATGACGGAGTAATTACACCCGATCAATCCTTCGATCCGTTTACTGCATATCCAAAACAAGGTAGTGCATTGTATATAGGCAGTAATGAGATTTTTAATAAACCAATTGATCAAACAGCAATAAATATTAAACATCTTTCAGATGATATAGACGCAGCATTTGATATTGATTATTCACTTTATGCAGAGCTTTTATCTGCTTTTGGTACTGCAAATAAAACCAATTTCGGGTTTTACAAATTATCCCTGCTGCAACAAAAAGAATGGTTTGCTTTATCAACGCCGGAAGGGAATAATTTTTCTGAAGGTTTACTTACAAGGAATGTTTTATTTACAAAGAATAGTACAGGTACAGGTACAGGTACAGGTACAGGTAGTCCATTACCTCCTTTAAGCCGCTACCCTTTGATATATGAAAGCGAATTAAAAAAGCAAGTGATAAAAGGTTTTATGCAGTTGCAATGGAATATACCCATTACCGCAGATACTTCAACAGATGGCAATGTAACTACTATTAAGAAAGATGTATTTCAGAAAATGGCTGAATTGGCCATTGTACTAAAAGTAAAAGAAATATCTGTAAGTTATTTTTCAAAACTGCAAAGCCTTGACCCCGAAATTGACCAGTTTTTTCATGTGTATCCATTTGGAGTAACAGAAATTTATTCCAGGCCAGTTACAACTGCAGTAGAAAATAATTTGTTGGCAGCGTTGCGTAAAAAAATGGCACTCTCTTACAATGCCCAGGAAAAAGGCAGTGGAAATTTTAAAAAATTGGATGTTGCTAAAGACTACCTATTAGTAAATGCAAATCAATTATTGCTGCCACAGTTTACTTATACCAGTCCTTATGATGCCGATATTTATCAACTCTCTTCTTCAAAAGCTACAACTGTAAAACGCTTGCAAGGGATGAGATTAAAGATGAATTCCCTAAAAGTTAGCAAAGAAGCTGGTAAGAAAAATGGAGATGCTGTAGCAGAAGAATTGATATTAAATGCAAGTGGCCTGGCAGATAAAATAAAAGGTGGTGCAAACCAATATACCGGATCACTTCAGGAAGAAGGCATGTTATTTATTGGTATGGAAAAAGCAAAGCCTTTGCAAATGATTTCAATGCTCTTTCAGTTTGCAGAAGGCAGTGCAGCAGACGAAGACAACGACCCACCGGAAATTCACTGGTCCTACCTTACCAATAATGAATGGCGGCCAATGAAAGCCGAAAGTATTGTGTCGGACGGCACTGTCGGTTTTCAAACAACCGGCATTATAAAAATTGAACTGCCCGAAGATGCCACTGCCAACAATACAATTATAACAAAAGGCCTGCACTGGCTTTGTGCAAGTGTTAGCAGCAACAGCAACCGCATACCCATGCTGATAGATATAGTAACGCAGGCGGTGCTGGCAAATTTTGAAGATAACAACAATGCACAATCGCATTTTGATAATGCATTGGCAGCTGGCAATATCAGCAAGCTTGCAGTAGCAGTGGCGCAGGTAGGAAAAGTGCAGCAGCCCTTTGCTTCATTTGATGGAAAGCACCAGGAAATTGGAAAAGAATTTTATACCCGGGCAAGCGAAAGGCTTCGGCACAAAGCAAGGGCCATTACACCATGGGATTATGAACATTTAGTCTTGGATCGTTTTCCATCAATTTATAAAGTAAAATGTATTTCACATACGGATCCTAATTGTCTTTGCACTTCAATTAATAATTCAAAGCAGGTAATAGATACTGTTCATTTCCCGGCTGCTATTACAGAAGAAGTAAGAAATGCGGCCTTTGCTAAAATCTTAAATGAATTAAATAAAAATGAAAAACTGCTGGTTGAGATAACGATCTATTTGAAAGAAATGGTTGAATTGCCGGAAGCTTCTTTGAAAGCGATAAAGAAAATTTTAGACACATTCCTTCCGGGTATTAATTTTAGCAGGTTTAGTTTTATTGTTTCTACGCAGGGAGAAATTGATTCATCAGATCTTACATTGTACTTACAGGAT
Organism: Chitinophagaceae bacterium; assembly: GCA_031371545.1. Lineage (GTDB taxonomy): Bacteria > Bacteroidota > Bacteroidia > Chitinophagales > Chitinophagaceae > Ferruginibacter. Next base: position 18,456 of record JANMJU010000201.1, on the reverse strand, counting down.
GAGACTGCCTGCTGTGGCCCTCAAATAGCTCCCGGCCATGTGTTGCTAGTGCCCATCAGCAATCTTAAAAATCGAAATGCCGTAAATCCACTACAGCCAAAAACATCCCGCCGTGTTTTATTGGATATAGAAGCCTACTTAAAAAAACGGACTTCTCCATTTGTACAGATACATGCAAAAAACCCGGTGTATGAGCAGGTGCTTGTTTTTTTTAGGGTACAATTCAGGGATGGATTTGATAAAGGCTTTTATATGAAAAAGCTCAATGATGAAATTGTACATTACCTCACCCCCTGGGCTTTTGATGATATTACGGAAGTAAAATTTGGACAAAAAATTTATGCATCCTCTATCATTAATTTTATTGAAGAGAGAAAGTATGTAGATTTTATCACAGACTTTTTAATGCTGCTGTGCCGCAAAGGCTGCTGTGATGAAACCGTAAAAACAGCCATGGGCGCAAGCCAGGATACAGATGGCAATGATATACTAAATGCCATAACCAATTGCTGCGACATAGAATTGCTGCTGCAGCAAGAGCCAGATTTTATTGGGGATATTGTTGCCAAACCCTCCACAGCAAGATCGTTGTTGGTGTCTGCACCGCAGCATATCATTATTCCTTACCAGGCTCCTGCAGTATTAACACCGTGTGAAAGCAGAAGATTAAGTGAAGTTCCAAAAAAAATAATGGTTCCTGATATTAAGGGCAGTATCACCAAAAAAATTACGGAATCAAAAGTTATTTCTGTTGATGAAAATAAGCCTGCGGATAAACCTGCACCAGCAGCAATGCGTACGGCTAAATCGGCAACCCCAAATAAAAAACAAGCTGTAAAGGGAAAAATAAAATCGTCAAAGAAAAAATAGCTCCAATTATTTTATAAATAATTTGTTATGACAGAATCTTATTCATTGATAAAAGAAAACCCACTGCTGCCGGCAGAAGATTATGAAGCTTTACGAAAAGAAGGCTTTAAGACAATAGAAAAACTCGGCAGCGATATCTGGACAGACTATAATAATTCTGACCCTGGCATTACGATGCTGGAAGCTTTGTGCTATGCTATTACAGACCTTGCCTATCGTACGGGCTTTGAAGTAAAAGATTTACTGACTCCAGAAAATCTTACGGACGATACCTGGAAAAATATTTTTTACACAGCCCGGCAAATATTTCATAACAGCCCTTTAACTATCAGTGATTATCGTAAACTGATGATTGACGTAAAGGGCGTACGCAATGCATGGATAGAACCTTCAAAAGATTATGAAGTGCCGGTGTGGGTAGATTATAATTATGTAGAAAGAAAAGAAGATACAGATTGTAGCTGTGCCGATAAAGAAATGAAAACCTGCTACGGTAAGCTGGGCCTACAGCCTGTAACACAGCAGGAGTCTGAAGAAAGGATTGGTAAAAGAATTATTGAGATTGATAAAATTATTGCTAATAAAAATTTAGTACGGGCTCGAATTGATGCAACAATAAAGGAGATTACAAAAAAAATTAGTGAACTGTCGGAAAATCAGGAGTTAGAAAAGATAGAGCTGCAAAATAAATTGGATAAGCTAAAGTTAGAGATGGAAAAAATAGATGCTGCTATCCTGGAATTAGAAACAGAGAAAAAAATAATCATTGCGGCAAAATCAAAATATATCGCCCCCAAAATTTTAGAAATAGAAGGCCTGTACAATGTAATGGTAGAGTATGAAGAAGATGTACTGGACGAGGATCATCGGGAAGAAGTAAGGCAACAAGTAGTGGAAAGATTGGTATCGCACCGCAACTTGTGTGAAGATTTTTTAAGTGTAAATGCAGTGGAATACCACGACTTTGGTATTGGTGCATCGGTAGTGCTGGAAGAATATGCAGATCCCGATGAAGTGCTGGCTGAAATGTTTTTTGTTATTTATAAATATTTCACTCCGGCGGTACCATTCCATACTATTCCACAGCTGATGGAAAAAGGTTTGCAGGCTGATGAAATTTTTGAAGGCCCGGCATTACATCATGGCTTTATTGATACAGAAGAATTAGAAAAGACTGATCTCTTTCGTGATATCAGGTTGTCGGATATTATCAGTGAAATAGCGGATATCAAAGGCATAAAAGCAATCACTTACCTACACATGCCTTTTGATGGCTTCCGTTTTTTAAACAATAATATTCCTGATAAATTTTATTTTAACGAATGGGTGGAGATGCTGAAAGAAGAAAGAAAAATAGCCAGGATACTGCCATCGATGTCTGCCGCACTGTTTTGTAAAGAGCATGATTTTATCAGCTTTAATTCCGGAAGGACAGAAGATAGAAACCCTGCCAGGATGCTGAAGTTGTTCAGTGATAAAAAGAAACAGGAGCGTACTTATAAACTTTATGGTTATGATAATAATTTTCCTGTACCCGCCGGAGAATATATGGAACTTCAGGATTATTTTCCAATAACTTATTCATTGCCGCTGTGCTACGGAGTAAACCCCCGTGGCCTGCCCGGCAGTGCAGACGAAAAAAGAATTGTACAGTCATTGCAATTAAAAGGCTACCTCTTATTTTTTGAACAATTGCTTTCGGGGTACCTGGTACAGCTAGACCACCTCAGGGATTTGTTCAGCTTTGAAGAAGAAAAGAAAACTTATTTTACTAAAGTGCTTGAAGACATCAATGATTTGCAGGCATTGCTGATTGATCATGCCAACCATGGAGCAAATCATTTTGATGAAATAAAAAAAGACTTTGCCCATGTGCTGCAGTATATCACAGAGCCACCTGCCACTTTTAATAAAAGACGAAATGTTTTTTTGAATCACTTGCTTGCAAGGTTTAGTGAAAATTTAGAAGAGTATGAAGCCATCACCCAATGGCTTAGTGGCGGCATTGCTGATGAACGATTGATAAAGGACAAAGAAAGAATATTTAAAGACGGAGCTTATTATAAAATAAGCACTAACAGGGCAAAGGCATATAACTACACAAAGCAACAGGTATGGAATACTCCCAATGTATCGGGTGCAGAAAAAAGGATTGGCAGGTTGCTTGGCTTCAGCAATGTAACAAGGCGTACACTGGCTCCGGACTTTATTATAAATGAGCCCGTAATGATAATGGATGAAATATTGAAAACCCATGTTCAGAAAAAGAATAAGAAAAACCAGTTGCTGAATGTTATTAAAATATTGGGCAGTAAAGAAAAAATATTATTGACGAGTGTAGAGGTTGCAGACGGTTGTTGCATAGAAGACCTTACTGGAGAAATACTGGCTCATGCCGATAAGCGTAAGTATTTTATATTTCATGATGAATTAAAACAACGCAGCAGGAAAGCTGCCGGTGTGATTGGAGTTTTTTGGTTTGACTTATGGGATAGTGCCAACCCTGAAAAAGCCATACGGCTTGCCTACAGCGAAAAATTTGAAAAGGCTGAGGAAAGAGAAGCTGCCTTTAAAGAGCTGCAAAAACTGCTGCATGAAATGAATGAAAATGAAGGGCTGCATTTAATAGAACATTTATTATTGAGGCCAAAAATGGATGAAGTGCTGGACGAAGGCGGCATTGCTTTGCCGGTACTGTTTCCGGATATTTGCTTAGATATTTGTGATTTGGGAAAAGGCAATACAGACAAAGTAGATATTCCTCCCTATCAGAAAAAAGTACACCGGATACCAGCAGAAAAATGTTATGATAATATGCCTTGGGTGTTAGAGTACATTAGGATTGCTGATGATAAAACAGAACAGTCTATATTGTTTCAAAAAACATTTACAGAAGGGAAAGAACCAATGCCACTTAAGTTCTGCCATTATACATCACTGGCACAACGTATCAAAGATTTACAGGAATTTGGATCCGAAAGGATAAATTACCAGGTTGTTTCTAACGCTGACGAACAGCCCTTAAAGATTAAGAACAGTTTTATTATTACAGGTGCCAAAGGAAAAGTGCTGGCACAAAGCCCTTATGTATTTAATAAAAAAACGAAGCTGCAGGAGCAAGATCCCAATATAACAATACCTGAGGATATTGAAATAGAAATTGAAAAACTGATTCATTATTTTGGGTTTCAACTCGATTTGTATTGCGAAGAAAATCCCTGCGATAACAATGAAGACCCTTTTTCTTTCAGGACAACACTGGTATTACCCTGCTGGCCAAAACGCTTAAGAGATAAGACTTTTCGTAACCTGGTAGAAAAAACCATTGAAGCAGAAACGCCTGCACACATTCATACCAAAGTTGTTTGGCTGGGTCTCTGGCAAATGAAAAATTTTGAAAAGGTTTATGCTGCATGGCTGGAAGAAATGGCCAAAACAGAACTGCCGGGATATGAAATTGTAAATCCTTTTATAGATACGATCAACAAACTACAACCTTGCGGTTCATGTATGGATGATTGCTCACCACAACAAATTAATGATATAAAATAAAATGCTGCACCGGGTAAATAAATTGCAATTTGAAACTACCTGTACCACCGAAGCCCAGGCTTTTGAACTGCGGCATACTATCTCTGAAACCTGCCGGGAGCAGGTGGCTGATGTAATTGATAAAGTATGCTCACAATATGTTTCAGAAGATGAGTGGGTAAAAATTGATAAGCTGGAAATTGACCTTGGCAATTTTCTTATCGATTCATTCGAAAAAAAATTCACTGCTGTTTTTCTTGCCAAGTTTGAGGCAGCAATTTCTAAACAGGTAAGCAACATCACGGCAGCGGAAAAGAAAATTTCAAAACAGGTTTCTGCATTGGAATTGCTAAAATATTTTTTGCAAACAGGTAGCCTGCCCTGGTGGGCAGATGATGAAACGATCAATATCAATACAGTCTTTATTGAAGTACTGGAGCAGCAACAGCTGCAGCTTTGTAATTTTTTAGAACAACATAGGTTTACTGCCGCAGTATGGCAGCGGATGGCATTGCAGTTAAATGAGCAGCTACAAAAAAATATTATTTTCCTTTTTTCAAAACTGGCAGATGCAAAAAATAAAATCATTGGTTGGACTGAAGTGATAATGGGGCAAAATATTATCAGCCGTGATGAAATAAATAACGATGAGAAGTTGTTGCAAAATATTCACCTGTTTATTTTATATAATGCTCCAGTTTTTTTTACCGGGGTAAAAGAAAATTTGCAAATGCTCCAATTGATAAAAGAATATACAAAAGAATTTGCTGCAGTTATCAATACTGCTTTTTCAAGTGAAGAAGCAATAGAAAAAATTATTGCTTATGAAAAACCAGCGGCTAATGATACCGTTGCTGGCCAATCTGCAAAAGAAGTAAATGAAAAAATGGAAGAAAATATTTTACCAATTACCAATGAGGAGATACTGCCAGAAAAATTTACTGTGCATACAGCAGGACTTGTTTTACTGGCGCCTTACTTAAAACAATTATTTACTAATCTCAATTTATTGCAACAGGGGGAATGGAAAAACAGCGCCGCTCATTATAAAGCCATTCATTTGGTAAGGTACCTGGCAACAGGTCAGCAGATGTGCCCTGAGCACCATCTTGTAATGGAAAAATTATTATGTGGACTGGAAATTACAGCACCAATCCCAAGCGATGTACTGCTGTCAGAAGAAGAAACTGCAGAAGCAACAGAACTGCTAAAAGCAGTGATTTCAAACTGGGAGAAATTAAAAAATACTTCTGTTGATGGTTTGAGATAAACTTTTTTAAAACGGGATGGGATGCTTACAAAAAAAGAAAACGGCTGGTTACTGCAAGTAGAAAAAAAAACAGCAGATGTACTGCTGGAGAGCATTCCATGGGGATTTAGCACACTTGCTTTTTCCTGGAACAACTATATAATATTTACAGAATGGTAAAGGTGGATACAAATAATATGATAGCTGCAATAGGCAACAACCGCATCACTGAAAATGCTGACTGTCTTGCACAGGAAATAAACTGGTTTGCAAAACAGGTAAACATCCGGTTAGCTGCTCATTTTTCTGGCAGTAAAGAAAATGGCCAGGAGATATTGATGCATCAGTACAATCATTTAAATGGCATTGAAAAAAATCTTGCGCCGGATATATCTGCTGATACTTCTGTGTATGCAGATTTTGTAAATTATTACCGGCTTACAGCTGATGAAAGGATGCTGTTGATGTTGGCTATTATTCCACATGTGCAGCCACATTTACTCGACGTTTTTTTTGCTGCCAATAAAACAAGCGGCAGGGGATACACAGAGTTCGGCGGCATTAAAGCCAACCGGCACAGCGGGTTTATACCAACAATTGAAACGGCACTTTTTGTATTGGCAGGCGATGATTTGGCAAAAAGGTTTAGCCTCTACAAACTTTTTGAAACAGAACATATTTTTTTGGCGCACAATATTATTGTGTTGGATAAAGGGCAGCAAAGCGAAACTTTCAGCAGCAGTTCCATCAATATTTCAGATGAGTATGTAGATTTTTTTACAACGGGTAAAATTCGTAAACCCCAGTTTAGTACAGCGTTTCCGGCAAAACAACTGCACACTCAAATGAACTGGGAAGATTTGGTGGTAGATGATTTTACTGCACAGCAATTGGATGAGTTACGGATATGGATGGAGCATGGTGCAAAATTGATGACAGATTGGGGGATGGCAAAAATATTAAAGCCAGGATATAAAGCCCTTTTCTACGGACCCCCGGGAACAGGTAAAACATTGACTGCTGCACTGCTCGGCAAACAGTTTGAACTGGATGTGTACCGCATAGATTTATCCATGGTCATTTCAAAATATATTGGAGAAACGGAACAAAATCTGGAAAAAATTTTTATAAAAGCAGAAAACAAAAACTGGATTTTATTTTTTGATGAAGCAGATGCTTTATTTGGTAAACGTACCAATATCTCCGATGCTCATGATAAATATGCCAACCAGGAAATTGCATACTTACTGCAAAGGTTGGAAGAATATCCCGGCATGGTGATCCTTGCAAGTAATATGCGTAATAATGTAGATGAAGCATTTACAAGAAGGCTGCAGTCAATTATTGCTTTTAATAAACCCCAGTACAAAGAAAGGTTACGCCTTTGGCAAAATGCTTTTAGTAAAGCCTGCATCCCGCCACCCAAAGAAGAAATAGAAAAAATAGCACAGCAGTATGAACTGGCTGGTGGTGCTGTAATCAATGTAGTGCAGTATGCATCATTGTTATCATTAAACAGGGGTGATAAAAAAGTAACTTCAGAAGATTTACTGTTGGGCATAAAAAAGGAATACCGTAAAGAAGGTAAAACACTCTAAAATAATTTATATGTACACCGCAGCACAAAAAGAAAACCAGGCAGCTTCAGAAATAGCACCTGCACCTGGTGTACGGCTACAGGCAAAACTTTCCATTGGTGCCGTAAATGATCCGCTGGAGCATGAAGCAGATGCAATGGCAGATGAAGTAATGCGTATGCAGGAAGTGCCTGCCGGAACAAGTAGGGCAGCTGACAGTATACAGCGCAAATGTGCCCATTGCGAAGAAGAAGAAAAACTGCAACGCAAACCGCTAGCTTCTTTTATTCAAAGAAAAGAAATATCTGCAGGTACCGTTGCTTCTGATGCGGTAAGCAATCAAATTAATTCCAGCAAAGGAAGCGGCAACAGCATGGACAACAGCACACAAAGTTTTATGCAAAGCAGGTTTGGTACTGATTTTAGTGAGGTGAAAATTCATATAGGAGGAGAAGCTGTACAGATGAATCGTGAATTAAGTGCCAAAGCATTTACTGTTGGCAATGATATTTATTTTAATGAGGGGCAGTATGATCCCAATTCAAATGATGGGAAACATCTGCTGGCGCATGAATTAACGCATACGGTTCAGCAAGGGGGAGGGGTTTCCAGAAAAATTCAAAGATTAGTCAGGACAAGTTTAGTCACTTGCCCAGTTGGCCAAAATCCCTTTTCTGCAGACAGGAGAGCTTCGGCTTTACTTACAAATGCTTTGACAGTAATAGATGCTGCTTTAGCAGCAAGAGCACTAAATCCAGCTGATCCAAATGTTGCTTTAGTAGGAAATTCAATGCATACCGCTTTTAGGCTTAACGCTGCAAATAATGCCAATTGGATCGATCCGGCACCTCATTTTGGTATTCCTTTGATTAGAAGAAGAATTGAAGCAGTTAAAAATTATATTGATGGTGTAGTCTTTACGATTAATTGTCATGCAGCTGGTGATGCATTTACTATAGCTGGCTGTACTCCTAGTACATGTCACGGACAGAATGCTACCAGTTGCAGTGCCAATCCTACAGAACTCATATTATGCCCACCCTTTTGGGCATTAAGTAGTAACGAAAGGGCGAAGACTATTTTTCATGAAATTTTTCATGTCACATTTGCTCAAATTGATGATTGGACTGCTCCGGATAGTTTGAATGCACATTGTTATTCTCAATTTGTAGCATTACTCAATGGATTTAATCCTATTTCCAGATGTCATTAAAAAATCAATTATCAATATGTTTTTTAAATCACAATTTCTCCTGCCATCTATGTCTTTTTTAATATGAAAGAAACTGCGATAATAAATTCAGCTCAGCAAACTGCGCCTGCTGCATCCCCCAATCGGGCTATGCTCCAACCGGAATTAATTGAATCTAATTACTGCAAAGAACAACTGCAAAGGCTCCCCATCCAGCATAAATTACCCATCGCAGGCAGCATTCTCCGGATGTCCGAACAAAACTTCATCCAGCGCAAATGTGCCCATTGCGAAGAAGATGAAAAACTGCAACGCAAACCGTTAGCTTCTTTTATTCAAAGAAAAGAATCATCCGCAGGAACGGTTGCTTCTGATTCTGTAAGCAATCAAATCAATGCCAGCAAAGGAAACGGCAACAGCATGGACGGCAATACACAAAGTTTTATGCAAAGCCGGTTTGGTACTGATTTTAGTGATGTGAAAATTCATACCGGAAGTGAATCTGTACAATTAAACAGAGAATTAAATGCTAAAGCATTTACGGCAGGCAATGATATTTATTTTAATGAAGGGCAGTATAGTCCTGGTTCTGGTGAGGGGAAATATTTATTAGCTCACGAATTAACCCACACACTTCAACAAAATTCTTTTATTCAAAGACAAGCTCAACCACAGGCCATTTCACCGGGAACGCATCCCGAAATTAATATTGATCCTCAGTCGGCGGAGATCATCATTACACAAGCTGTAAGGGCACTCGGCAATTTTCGTTTACGTGGCCAATTAACACAGCCCCTAAATCTTGTCACAGATGTAACTGGTGTTTCCACAGGGTTGCCTCCTTCTACGCTTGATCTTTCAATTGGTTATGATGATCGTTGCAATAGGGCATTACAAAGTTTCTTTGCAGGCGTTAGCCAGCAACAGGCTGCAGGGCAAAATGTGTTTGATTTTTCACATGCTGATTGGTCTGCTACCGTGGGGGCAGGCCTCAGATTTGGTGGTTTACGAGTTGATGCCAGCGGTACTGCATCTTTCAATGGCAATCAGTTTCAGGCGTTTTCGCTTGCATTATCTTTTACCAGGGGAGTAAGCCAGGCAATTCCTGCTGAATGCAGGCATCGTCCCTCAACCGGAGACCATCAAGATAACGGTCATCATTCTGACGGTGGAGGAAATATAAACGTTTGTGCAGGTATAGACTGCACGAGCCCTGCAACAGTAAGAAATTTTATAGTGTATAGACTGTGTTGTTTACGGCCTCCCGAAACTACAGTTACGCCAGCAACACCGGAATTGACGAATCGAACTATTTATTTTTTCTATGATACAACTGTATTTAAGCAGGCAAGTAATGATACGCTGACACAGGTTTTGGATATTATGAAAACGCTCTCTTCAGCTCACCTGCAAATTACAGGTCACACTTCAATGGAAGGAACGGAACGGCATAACCAACGACTTTCTCAAGGCCGAGCTGACGCAGTAAAAACTTACCTAACGTTGAATGGTATTGATGCTTCTCGTATTCATCTTCTTGCAATGGGAGAAAATATGCCGGCAGTTGCCGAGCCTGCAGAACCTGCCCCTCATTCACTTCGTTTACCCCAACAAGAAACAATTAGAGATTTGAACAGACGTGCCGAAGTAGTTTTCTTTGATCCAACCGGAACACTTGATTTTTTACCAGCATCAGCACCCATGACCTTAGCTGTGCCAGATCTTACATTGAGAGTGCCGGGAATGATAGGACGCCGTGGAAGTTTATTTCCTTCTTTACATTTAACCTTGGGGTCAGATGAGTAGAAAAAAAATACTTTCTTTAGATCAACTCACTTTATGGAGTTATAGTATTTGCTTAATGAAAATAAGTATAATTTTTTGTTTTTTTAATGCCACTTAACTACGAGTAAAAAATCAATTTATCAACCTAAAATATAAAAAAATGAATTACCCCAACAGAGTCATCAAAGCTGGCGAAACAAACAAAGCGATTGTAAAAGCAGTACAACAAAAACTAAATGAATCAGGACTTGGCCCCATTGAAGTGATTGGGATTTATGGGCCTAAAACAGTGAATGCTGTAAAACTTTTTCAGGCTACCCACCGGGATCAAAATGGTTTGCCGCTTGAGATTGATGGAAAGTTAGGTTCACTTTCCTGGGTGGCTTTATTTGGCACCGGTACTGTTACGGTGACGGAAGATACCAGCAATCCATTACTTGCTGAAGCAATCAGAATTGCACAATCACAGATAGGTGTAATGGAAGAACCACCCGGCAGCAATCGTGGAAAAAAAGTGGAAGCATACCAGGCCAGCGTTGGTATCAATCCGGGAGATTTTTGGTGTGCAGCATTTTTGTATTGGTGCTTTCAAAAGGCTGCAGAAAATCTGGATAGAAAAAATCCGGTACTCAAAACAGGTCATTGTATGACGCACTGGAATGATACACCGGGTAAAAAAATTGCAGCAGCTGATGCTGTGAATAAACCATCACTCATCAAGCCGGGACAAATTTTTATTATCAATACCGGCGGCTCTCATGGTCATACTGGATTAGTAGAAAAAGTAGATGGCGGTTTTATACATACCATTGAAGGCAATACCAATCCTTCTGGCAGCAGCAACGGTATTGGGGTATTCACTAACGTAAGAAAAATTGCGAAGATTAACAGGGGCTTTATTGAATACAAGTAATGTAAACGGAATAATGTATTTAAGTAAGTAGTAAAATTGTAACCGGGGTTAATAATTTTAATTATTGATGCCGCTTAAAGAACCATACTTTCAAAATATCAGCGGTAATAATATACAGCAATACAATCAGTAAAATAACACTCAGATTCAGCAATGGCAAAGGTATTAGCCCGATCGAATTTGCAAATGGGAAATACGGCAGTGCAATTGTTAAGATCAGTCCCAGGATACTCAGGATAAATAAATATTTACCGGGCCTGCTTTTAAAAAAGTTCTTGTGTGTGCGGATGATGAATAAAATAAACAGCTCTGTAAGTACCGACTCAACAAACCAGCCTGTTTGAAAAGCACTTTCTTTTACTTTTAAAAAATAAAATAAAGTAAGAAAAGTAATCACATCAAAAACAGAACTGTGGATGCCAAAAACCACCATGTAGTTTCTAATAAATTTTAAATCCCATTTACCTGGTTTATCAATTTGTTCAGCATCTACATTGTCTGATGCAACTGATAAATAAGGAAAGTCGGTAATGAAATTTGTGAGCAAAATTTGTTTGGGCAGCATGGGCAAAAATGGCAACATCAATGATGCAAATGCCACGCTGACCATGTTGCCAAAAGTAGAACCCGTATTGATGAAAATATATTTGAGTGTGTTGGCAAAAGTTCTTCTTCCTTCTTTGATTCCATCCAGCAATACGTTGATATCTTTTTCCATTAATACAAAGTCAGCGGCTTCTTTTGCAACATCCACAGCATTGGATACAGAGATACCTACATCGGCAGCGCTTAATGCAGCTACATCATTAATGCCATCACCCATGTAAGCAACTGTAAAGGATTTTCTAAGCGCCTGAATGATCCTTTCTTTTTGCTGGGGTTCTACCTCAGCAAAAATTTGTGTTTGCTTAACTTTTAATGGCAATGCTTCAGAACTGGTGGCCAATAATTCCTGCCCCGTCATTACCATGGGATCTTTGATGCCGATTTGCCTGCCGATAGATTCGGCCACATTCCTGTTGTCTCCGGTGATAATTTTTAATGATACCTGTAATGCAGCAAGCTGTTGTATGGTATTAATGATTCCTTCTTTTACCGGATCCTGCAGTAAAATAAATCCGGCAAATATCATCGACTGTTCATCTTCTTTTACAATGCCGGCGGCATCAATTTTTTTATAACAAACTGCCACTGCCCGTAAACCATGCAAGCCGTATTCCTCAAACTGTTTATCAATTTCATTTTTGTGCAAAGCCCACTCGGCCACTTGCCCGTCGCCCAATCTTATTTGGTTGCAGATACTTACTATTTGTGTGTATGCACCTTTGCTAATCAGTATTTTTTCGTCGCCTTTGTCGATAGCAATGCTGAGTCTTTTGCGTAAAAAATCATAAGGAATCTCGCCAATTTTTTTTGCTGTAATGGTGGTGCCTGTTTTAACTTTCAGCAATGCTTCATCAATCGGGTTTGAATAACCGGTTTCAAATTGTGCATTCCAGCAGGCCAGTTGTTTTACAAAATCACTTTCGTTGCCATTACAATCATGTATGCCTGCGATATCAATGGTTCCTTCGGTAATGGTGCCTGTTTTATCAGTACATAATAAATTTACTTCGCCCAGGTTTTGGATGGAGGCTAATTTCTTTACAATAACTTTTTTTGTCAGCATTCTTTTTGCGCCGGCACTCATGGCAATAGTCGTAATAGCAGGTAACAATTCAGGTGCCATCCCAACGGCCAAAGCCAGTGCAAACAATGCAGACTCCATCACAGTTTTATGATTGAGCAGGTTAACGATCAAAATAAAAATGGATAAAGACAGGGTGATTTTCATCAAAAAAAATCCAAAGTCTTTGATGCCTTTTTCAAAAGTTGTTTCCACAGTATTTGATGCACTTTGTGCAATGCTGCCAAAGATGGTGTCAGCACCGGCGTTTATCACAATGGCTTTTGCGGTACCACTTACAATGTTGGTTCCCTGCCAAAGACTGTTGGTTCTTTTTGCTAATGGAGTCTGCTCATCAATGAAGCCAATTTCTTTTTTTACCGGGAAAGATTCACCGGTTAAACTGGCCTCATTTACATTGAGTTCATTGGCTTCTATCAACAGGCAATCTGCCGGTATCATATCGCCGGCATTCAGCTCTAAAATATCTCCAAGTACTATGCTGGCTACAGGGGTTTCCTTTGCAACACCCTCTCTTATCACAAGCGAATGCAGGGCAATCATGGATTGTAGTTTTTCTACCACTTTTCCTGCATTTCGTTCTTGCCAAAAACTAAGTGTGCCGGTGGATGCAACAATAAAGAGGATAATAAATACATCAGAAGTATCACCAAGAAAAGCAGATAAAATAACAGCACCAATCAGCAATAGCATCAACGGGCTTTTGTACTGGCTGAAAAAAAGTGCTATGTCTTTTTGAAGAGAAGATTTTTGTTTCTTGTTACCTGTGGATTGTAACAATATTTTTGCAGCGGCATCCTGGCTTAATCCTTTTTCGGAACTGTTTAATTTTGTTAGCCAATAACCAGCATCTTCCTGCCAAAATGTAACGCTGCTTTTTGATTCCATTGTATTTATTGACTTTTAATATCATTCAATGTAGCCAATAACTATGATTCAATATAAAGCACTTCGTTATTGCAAGGTTAATCATAGCAGGTAAAAAGTTATTTAAAGAAGGTATAACTTATTCGTTATTATAAATTTTAATCAAGGGCTCCCGTAATCCTTTGGCAGCATCACTGCAATAAAAATAAATGGTTTCTGCAATGGCTGCCGGCTGCACCCAACTGCTGAAATCTGCATCTGGCATTGATTTGCGGTTCTGTGCTGTATCTATGGTGCTTGGTACCACCACACTTGTTACCACATTACTTCCTTTGGCTTCCTGGTTCATCAAATCTGCCAGGCGAAAAATTAATGACTTGGCAAGGCTGTATGCCACCATGCCTTTGCCGGCTTTTACATCCAGGCCCGGCCTGGAACCAATCAAAAAAATTCTGCCATTTTGCTGCTCCATCATTTGGGTAAATATTGGCCGGGCAATATTGTAGGCTGTTTCAAAATTCAGTTGAAATTGCTTTGTTATATCGCTTGTTTTAGTTTCACTAATATTTCCCATTGCAAAGCCACCAACAGTGAATACCGCAGCATCAACTGTTCTATATTTCAAAACGACTGAAGCGGCAAATTTTTGGGCATCGTCTTCATTCATCAGATCCACCTCATATTTTTCAAAACTTGCTTCCGGAAAATTTATTTGCACCGGGTCATTTGCTACTACAGTACCAATTACTTTGTATCCTTCATCAATAAATTTTTGAACCACCGCCTGACCCATATTTCCAGAAGCACCGGTAATAATTACTGTTTTCATCTTGGTTTATTTTATACAACTAAATTAATCTTATTTGGCATTGATCTGCACAAAGCCCTGTATAAAATAATCAAATAAAAAATAGGCTTGTGAAGCCAGCTTATCGCCTTTCACAAACCTATTTCTTAAATCCTAAAACCAAAACCTTATCTAAATTTAACCCTAAAACCTAAATATTTATTATAAAAAAAATTCCATTTCATAAAAATTGTATTGAAAAAACCTTGCCAAAAAAGAAATAAGGGAAGAATAATTTTTATTTTTTGATGAGTGGTATTTAATCAAGATAACCAGTGCTAATCAAAAAAAGGAATGGCATAAAAAACCCATGTTGTAAAACAGGCATGGCTTTTTTTAAATTTTTAAATAGCTTATTTAAAGTCAGCTGCTACTGTAATTTTTGGTTCATCAGCAAGTTTGCCACCCGCATTGCTCAATGAATAATCCGCCAACTTAATTGTAAATTCTGAAGTAGCATTAATTGCTCCACCTTTTACAACAATAGTTGCTTTGGCACTTGCAGGTTTGGTGATACCATGCATGGTAAGATCGCCTTCTACATTTGCTTTATAAATTCCGTCTTTATCAAAAGCTACTTCACTGAGGTTAGTGATTTTACCTTTAAAAGTTGATTTAGGAAATTGCTCAGAATCTAACCACTTAGGACTGTTAAAATGTTCCTGCATCATACCATTACCAAAGCTGAAACTTTTAACGATTGCTTCAAATGCCACGCTGCCTGTTTTAGTATCTATTGCAGCAATTGCTGTTTTGTTTTCTGCTTTAGGCATGTCATCCTTTGGAGTAGTGGCATCAAAAGTGATGATACCGGAAGAAGTTGTTTTCTTTTGTGCAAATAAAGCACCTGTTACTACCGTTAAAGCTAAGATGAGTGTTACTTTTTTCATTGTTGTTGATTTTTTTAGTTTAAAATTTTAATTAATTATTTATTTACTGAGCACCTTTTAAAAGTAATAAATTCTGTTTCTAAAATATCGCTGTAAGCCCCGCCGCTGCAGGAACCTTTAACTGATGCACTGTCTCCTGCTTTTAGTTTTTTTACCTTTTCAAAATCCTGCCGCTGAAATGCGAAGATAACGTATGACCCTGAAGGGTCATCCATCCTCACATTCAGGGTAGTGTCTGCAGCTTCTATTGAAGAGATGCGTCCATTTACAGTGATGATTTTTTCTGCATACTTTTTATTAGCAGCACTGTCTGCCTGTTTAAATTCTTTTATAAGATCCAAAGCATTTACTGTATAGTCAGCAGTAGTTGTTGCCGTGTCGTCAAAAGTTTTTGTCAGCATATACCATGCTGCAGCACCACCAATCAATAAAAGTACCAGCCCTGCGATTAGCAATTTTCTTACCAAATTTTTTTTGCCTGGTTTTTCCTTTTCCATTTTAAATTATAATTTTTTCGTTCGGCAAATATACAATGTTTGAACATTGAAATAATATTTTCAGGTTGCCAGCCTTGTTTTAGATGCTGATATAGTTGCCGAATTTGAATGTTTTGAATAACACAATCACTTAGTTTTTTCAAAAGTCCACTAAAAAAGTATAGTATTTGAAGCCACGAGTGACACAAAAAAGATATTGGTTAAAAAAAAGTTAAGAAATTTTTTGGAGCCATTTTTCCAGGCAATCGCTTATTTGCAGGTGCTCCACCATAAAGCCGTCATGGCCATAATCGGAATCAATTTCAATCAAAGTGGAAAGAGGAATGTTGCTGACTAAAAATTGTTGTTCCACTAAAGGGCAAAGTATATCACTGCTGATGCCAATGATTAAAGTATTTTGGCGGATGCTTTTTAAAACAGCCGCATTATCTCCACCCCGGCCTCTTGCCAGGTTGTGGCTGTCCATACTTTTGGTAAGCAGCCAGTAACTGTAAGCATTAAAGCGGCTTACTAATTTATCTCCCTGGTAATTGATGTAAGATGAAGCTTTGAACTCATCCATTTTTTCATAATCGCTATCAGCTTGTTGCTTTACCATTATACCATAGTTACGGTACGTCAACATGCCGATGGCTCTTGCCGCTTTTAATCCTTTGGCGCCAGCCTGTGCTGATGGTTGCAGCCAGGTACTGTCTGCTTCTATACTCAGCCGCTGTGCCGTGTGGGTGGCAATGCCCCAGGCACTTTCCGTTGCAGAAGTGGCCAGCAAAAATAAATTATCAATGATGGGTTTTTCAGTTACACACCATTCCATTGCCTGGTAGCCGCCCATGCTTCCGCCAATCAATAAAAATATATTTTCTATTCCGAGGTGCTTGCGCAAAAGTATATGTGCAGCCACCATGTCCCTGATACTGATAAAGGGAAATTGATTGTAGTAAGGCTGCTGTGTTGCAGGGTTAATACTTAAAGGTCCGGTAGTGCCATAGCAGGAGCCAATAATATTGGCACACACAATAAAATATTTTTCAGGATTAATAATATGACCGCTTCCTATTACGCCCGGCCACCATTCAGCTACGTCTGAGTTGGCGGTCAATGCATGGCATATCCACACGACGTTATTTTTTTTGTCGTTCAATTTGCCGTAAGTGCTAAAAGCAATGGTGAGTTCTGGTAAAGAGGCACCGCTTTCTAATTGTATTGGATGGGTATGATGAAAATAGTTCATTAAATAAAATATGCAATTGCAAAGTAAAGGCTTGCAGCAATTATATTTGTATAAAATTTTGGTATATGATAGAAGTAAATCTAAAAAGGCTGCAGGGCGACTTCGGTTTTGAAGGAACTGACGCCAATGGTCATACCGTAAAAATGGATTCCAGCAATGAAACAGGCGGCACCAATTTTGGCATCCGGCCAATGCAAATGTTATTGATGGGGCTTGGCGGCTGCAGTGCGATAGACATAGTGATGATACTAAAAAAACAACGCCAGGAAGTAAAAGACTTCTCCATAAAAATTGAAGGTGAGAGAGAACCTGGAAAAGAGCCATCCTTATGGCAGGAGTTGAAAATAATATTTACCCTTACCGGAAATATTGATGAAGAAAAAGCCGCAAGAGCCTGTGAATTATCTATGAATAAATATTGCTCAGTTGCAGAAACACTCAGGCGGGGCGGTACAAGTTTATCATGGGAAGCAGTAGTTGTTAAAGGCTAATTTTTTAACCATTGACTGTTGCCCATTCACCAATTGAATAAATGATCAGATGAAACATCCAATAACAGAAGCCATCCGCATACAAACTGCTAAAACAAACGAGATGGAGCATTCCACTCCAATGTTTTTAACGAGCAGTTTTTGTTTTGATAATGCAGAAGACATGAGGGCGGCCTTTGCAGATGAAAGCGATGATAATATTTACAGCCGTTTCAGTAATCCCAATGTGCAGGAATTTACAGACAAGATGGTGGCACTGGAAGGAGCTGAAGCTGGCTATGCTACTGCCACTGGCATGAGTGCCGTGTTTGCTTCTTTTATGGCCATTTTAAAAAAAGGGGATCATCTTATTGTATGTAATTCTATTTTCGGAAGTACACAAACTGTCATCAAAAAATATTTACCCAACTATGGTATTGAATACACTTATGTAAGTGCAGACAAACCGGAAGCGTGGGAGGCTGCTGTAAAGCCTAATACCAAAATGATCTTTTTGGAGACACCCACCAATCCCGGACTGGATTTAATTGATCTTGAATTTGTAAATACACTGGCAAAAAAATACAACCTTATTTTAAATGTAGATAATTGTTTTGCCACACCGGTAAATCAGCGGCCAATTGATTTTGGTGCCGACCTGGTAATACATTCTGCCACTAAATGGATTGATGGTCAAGGAAGGGTATTGGGTGGAGTAATAGTTGGTAAAAAAGAATTGATACAGGATATTTATTTGTTCTGCAGAAGTACAGGCCCGGCATTGTCTCCATTTAATGCATGGGTGCTCAGTAAAAGTTTAGAAACACTGGATGTACGCATGGAACGCCAT
>JANMJU010000194.1:0-12227 GCA_031371545.1 Chitinophagaceae bacterium | reverse complement strand
AGTCACCAAATGTAGCATTTGGCGGTTTTGTAAAGCCAGAGTTATATGATGTGTTTGGCGAGCATAATTTTGATACTTTAACGCTAGAAGAAAGGGCCTGGAAACCGCAGGCTGCACTCGAACGGGCTCTGTTTGATCCGTTAAAGTCGATTAAGCCTGGCACTATTGATAAAAAAGATCAGCTCATAGTCGATGGCTATGGGTTTAATCCTTATGAATATAAGCTACTTTTACGCTCAGCAGATGCTATGGGGCGTAAGAAAAGTTTGTTTTGGGTGGGACTGTTCTTTTTTGTTTCTGCTGTAGGGTCCGCACTGGCGCAGGATGTATATACTTTTATGCTGTTCCGTTTGATCGGTGGATTTAGCATTGGCGCTTCTTCCGTAATTTCACCATTGTATATTTCTGAAATTGCTCCGCCTAAAAAAAGAGGGTTCCTTGTTGCCCTGTTTCAGTTCAATATTGTATTTGGTATTTTGGTAGCTTATGTGTCTAATTATTTTTTTCAAAAAATAATCAACAGCGACAGCGACTGGCGCTGGATGCTGGGTATCGTAGGAATACCGTCACTAATTTTTACTTTTCTTACTACACTCATTTCCGAAAGTCCACGCTGGCTGATATTAAAAAAGAATGATACTGCTGCAGCAAAAAAAGTACTGGATGAAATAGAACCGGACATCGCCGATGAAACCATCGCATTGATCCTGAAATCAAAAGCCACTGCTGCCAATACAAAGAAGGTTCCTTTCTTTTCAAAAAAATACAGCTGGCCAATATTGCTGGCATTTTTACTTGCTTTCTTCAACCAGATGTCAGGCATCAATGCCATTATTTATTATGCTCCCCGTGTGTTTGAATTGACGGGGTTGGGCAAATCAGCAGCTTTACTTTCCTCCACCGGTATTGGTGTGGTGAATCTTGTTTTTACCATGATAGGCCTTTCGCTGATAGATCGCCTGGGCAGGAGAGTGTTGATGTACATAGGTTCCATTGGATATATTATTTCTCTCGGACTGATTGCTTTTGCATTTTACAATGAATCTTATGCCGGCATGACGATGTATGTTTTTGCTTTTATCGCTTCTCATGCAATTGGCCAGGGCGCTGTTATCTGGGTTTTTGTGGGGGAAATTTTCCCCAGCGAAGTAAGGGCTTCCGGCCAGTCTTTTGGTTGTTTAACACATTGGGTTTTTGCTGCAGTCATTGCCAATATCTTCCCCATTTTTGCTGTAGGAAAACCATGGCCCATTTTCCTTTTCTTCGCCTGTATGATGGTGCTGCAATTACTGTATGTAAGATTTATGATGCCGGAAACAAAAGGCGTGGCATTGGAAGACATGGATGTGAGGGTGGGGCATTAAATGCTGCAACTTATTGGAGGTTTGATATCGAATAAAAATTGAGCATTCAAAGAAGAATGATAAAAGTAAATTTGGTAAAAATTAAAAACCAAATAAATGAGCTATACCATTCCTTTACAAACACGTATCGGGCATGTACACCTAAAAGTGTCCAGCATAGAACGTTCCCTGAAATTTTACCAGGAATTATTAGGTTTTGAAATTACACAGCATTTTGGCGACAATGCTGTATTTATCAGTGCCGGTGGCTACCATCATCACATTGGATTAAACACCTGGCACAGCAAAGGTGCAGGCCCGGCAACGGTCAATGCTGTGGGTCTGTATCACACAGCTATCCTGTATCCAACAAAAAAAGATTTAGCCGATATTGTAAAAAGGATCACTGCTGCTGATTATCCTTTAACAGGCGCTGCTGATCATGGGGTATCCTTAGCCATTTATTTAAATGATCCCGATGGTAATGGCGTGGAATTATATTGGGACAAACCAAAAGAAGAATGGCCAATAAAGAACGGCAATTTAGAAATGATTTCGGATCCAATAGATTGGGATGATTTGCTGAATGCTTGAAATTTCTAAAAAAAAGCCAGTTAAAAAAACTGGCTTTCTTAATTCCAACAATAAAATAACTCCAAAAAAAACGTCTTAACGGCAAAAACAATTACAAATCAAATTTTATTCCCTGTGCCAGCGGCAACTTGTCTGTATAATTAATGGTATTCGTTTGCCGGCGCATATAAACTTTCCAGGCATCACTGCCGCTTTCTCTTCCACCGCCGGTTTCTTTCTCACCACCAAATGCACCACCAATCTCTGCACCGGATGTTCCGATGTTTACATTGGCAATACCACAATCACTGCCTGCTGCAGAAAGAAATTTTTCTGCCTCTCTTAAATTCGTTGTCATGATAGCAGAGCTCAAACCCTGTGGCACACCGTTCTGCATGGCAAGCGCTTCATCAATGGTTTTGTATTTCATTAAATATAAAATGGGTGCAAAAGTTTCATGCTGCACAATTTCATAATGGTTTTTTGCTTCTGCAATACAAGGCTTCACATAACAACCGCTTTCATAGCCTTTGCCTTTCAGCACGCCGCCTTCTACAATAAAATTGCAGCCTTCCGCTTTTCCTTTTTCAATTGCCTCCACATACATTTTTACAGCAACAGTGTCAATAAGCGGACCCACATGATTTTTTTCATTCAGCGGATTACCAATTTTAATTTGCTTATAAGCATTCACTAATTTTTCTTTGAACTTGTTGTACACTTTTTCATGAATGATCAACCGGCGGGTAGATGTGCAACGCTGCCCGGCAGTACCCACGGCGCCAAACGCAGCACCAATCAACGACATATCCAGGTCGGCATCCGGTGTAATAATGATGGCATTGTTGCCACCCAGTTCCAATAAACTTTTTCCTAACCTTGCTGCTACTGCACTTGCCAACGCTTTGCCCATCCTTGTACTTCCTGTTGCACTCATCAGTGGAATCCTGGTATCATTGCTCATCCATTCGCCTACTTCACGGTCGCCAATAATTAAATTATTCACGCCTTCTGGCACATTGTTTTTCTTAAATACTTTGGCAGTAATATTCATACAGGCAATACCGCACAAAGGCGTTTTTTCACTCGGCTTCCAGATGCACACATCGCCGCAAATCCATGCCAGCATGGTATTCCAGCTCCATACTGCCACCGGAAAATTAAATGCACTGATAATACCCACAATCCCCAGCGGATGATATTGTTCATACATCCGGTGCCCCGGCCTTTCGCTGTGCATTGTCAATCCATGCAGTTGGCGGCTGAGGCCAACCGCAAAATCGCAGATGTCAATCATCTCCTGCACTTCGCCTAAGCCTTCCTGTAAGCTCTTGCCCATTTCATAACTCACCAGTTCACCCAGCACCTGTTTATTAATTCTTAATTCTTCACCAATTTGCCTCACCACTTCACCACGTTTTGGAGCAGGCCAGTTGCGCCACTCCACAAATGCTTCCTGTGCTTTTGCAATCACTGCCTCATAACTTGTTTTGTCAGCGCTGCTCACCGCACCAATCAGTTTGCCATCTACCGGGCTGAAGCTTTCAATCATCGCACCCTTGCTCGCCATCCATTTGGTTCCGGTGCTGACACCTTTATTTTTTGCCTGTAATTGTAATGCAGAAAGAAATTTCATATAGCTTTTTTTGTTTGGGTGCAAAGGTAAGCAGGGGAAGTTGAATTGGTAAATTGCTTTATTGCTGATTGGTTATTTTGCTACTTCGTATTGGATCATTTTATTGTCTGAAAAGTTTTATTTTCTGTTCACTATCTTGTAGTAAATAGTTGATTATGGAAAAGAGAATCATCAATAGCTTTCCCTTTATTGCACTCCGGGCATCATCTTTTGAGCCGGATGAGATGGCTAGCCGTTCTTTATCGTTTTATCAATGGATGAATGAGCGCCGCAGTTGCCGTGATTTTTCTGACAGGCCGGTAGCAAAAGAGGTGATTGAAAAAATACTTCTTACTGCCGGTACTGCACCATCAGGAGCCCATAAGCAACCCTGGACTTTTTGTGTGGTCAGTGATGCTGCTATCAAAACAGCAATAAGAACTGCAGCTGAGCAGGAAGAAAAAAAAAGTTATGATAACCGGATGAGTGAAGAATGGTTGAACGACCTGGCACCCATCGGAACCGACTGGCATAAACCATTTTTAGAAACGGCTCCGTACCTGATTATTGTTTTTAGCAGAAGTTATGAAACGGAAGCAGACGGCCACAAGCATCAGAATTACTATGTAAAGGAAAGTGTGGGTATAGCCTGTGGTTTTTTACTGGCTGCCATACACCACGCTGGGCTGGTGGCACTAACGCATACGCCCAGCCCAATGAATTTTTTAAGCAACATTTTAAACCGACCGGTAAATGAAAAGCCATTTTTATTATTACCCGTGGGCTATGCTGCAACAGAATGCTGGGTACCTGATTTGCAAAGAAAAAAAATTAATGCGACAACTGTTTTTTATTAGTTAAGATATTTTTATCCTGTTGTTTCCGAGTATAAGAGGTAAAACTATTCCTCCATCCACTCCGCCCCAATCTTCCTGATATCTCCGGCAATGTTGCCAATAAAATTAAACTGATCGGCTACCGGTTTAAATTCGGAGAGTTGTTTTTTTGTTTCACTCTCGAGGATACCCTGTTGTAATTCTGTTCGCCTTGCCTGTAGCAGTTGTTGCAGGCGTTGCTGAATATTGTTGTGCAATGTTTCCGGTGCGGCAGTGTCGGCTGGCGTTTCAGCAATGATCTTTTCTGCATCGTTCAGTTTGGCCACGGCGTTGTTGATGAGCGGGATAAAATCCGGCGATGCCAGTTTTGCAGAGAGCGGCATCACATAAGAAGACAGCGTGGCGATATGAGAAGTGAGCATGTGGTTGAGCACTACAAACTGGTAAAGCTGTTTACTGTTTTTCTGTTTGCTTTTTGGCTCTGCCAGCATACGGCTGAAAGCATCCGAAAGATTGGCCAGCGCCACAAACGCATTCTTGCGGCTTAGTTTGTAACTGTTAATGGTAACAGGATTGCCGGTGAATGCAGCAGCAATATCATTGAAATATTTTTTATTGCTGTTGATGGCCTGCAGCATGTAATTACTCATCTGGTCCTGCTCCCAGGCGGGCAGCAAAATCAAATTAGCGATGAAGGCAATCACCGAACCAATGGCAGTATCTGTAATGCGGTCGGTGATGATGATTTTCAAACTCACATCACTTAGCAAATGAAAGAGCAACAAAATATACGGCGTCATAAAAATTACGCTGAACATGTAATTTGTTCTCAGCAAACTGTAAGTGCCAATCATCAGTAACAGCATAATTACAAAAAGTGCTTCCCTGTCTTTGATAAAATATAAGATCAGCAATCCAATCAATGCACCCAGAATAGTGCCGGTGAGACGTTGATAATTTCTTTTTTTGGTGAGGCTGTAGGCAGGTTTTAAAATCACGATGATGGTAAGCAGTATCCAGTAGCTATGTCCAAGCGGAAAAAACATTGATACAATAAAACCAAGCACCGTGGCAATGCTGATCCTTACTGCATGACGGAATGTATTGGAGGCAAAAGAAAGATTGTCGATTAGCAATTTTAAATCAACCGGTTGATGACTTATGAACTGGTCGTAATCAGCAGGCATCGCAATTTTCTTTGTGAGTTCTTTATCATAAGTTGTGTACAAATGCAGCGTATGTATGCGGCTGGCAATGTCTCCAATGCTATTGAGAATATGCCGCATGCTGATAAAGCCATCTACATTTTCAGCAGTGCGTTTCCTGTCTCTGAAGGCATTGAAATATGCTTTTGTTTTGCTGATATGTGCTGCCAGCAAACCAGTTTCTTCCGAAGCTTCACCGCTTTTAATGGCGATACTAATTTCATCCAGTTCATTGCTGAGTTCAATAACAAGTTGCCTGTATTGCTCCAATATATCATCTTCATCAAATGCTTCATGCAGCGCTTTGTAATCATGATACGAACTCATGGTTCTTTCAAACAGGTCAACAATATCAGTGAATATCATCAGCAGTGTGCGGCTGGTATTGGTCGATTCTTTTATTACATTCCTGCTTTTAAATAACAGTTCCCTTACCAGGTTTTGTTTTTCATGCACTACAATCTGCTGTGCCATCATGTCTTCATAAGTTTTATCGTAGTCCACTTCTTTGTTGTAAAATGAAGCCCTGATTCGCATGTAATCTGCCGTGGCCAAAATACATTCACCCAATGCCTGCTGCGCCAGCTTGTATGGACGAAAGCTGTACAACGCCAAACTCAGCAGCATGTACCATACTGCACCAGCAAGGATATACCCGGCATTGATCAACACATCCCATCCCTGGTGATGACGGTCAATATTGAGTACCATCACCAGCAAGGCAGACACACCGACAGAATTAGCACGGGTGCCAAACACCCCAATCATGGAAAATATAAAACAGGCAATTAGTATCAGTCCGCCAAGCAGGAAAGGGTAGGGCGCTGCAAAACTGGTAAGCATTGCCATCACGGTATTGATGATAATACAAGCCAGCATACCATTTTTGCGGTGATGAATGGGCCCTGGATTATCGGTGATGCTTACACTCATGGCACCAAGTGATACCACTACACCGGCAGCCAGCAAATGAAAATGGTTGAACAATAGTGCAGGTAATACAATCCCCACAGTAATGCGTACCCCTTCGCTGAGGTAGTGACTGTTGATAAAACTTTTGTACTCTTTTAAATAATCCATTGATAACCCTGCCCGGTTTTGAATGATAAAGATACCTTGTTATGAAAAGATGAAGTTGTATTGATGATGGGAAGTTTTTTAGATGCAGGAATTTTTTATGGTGGTAATTTATTTGAGCTCACTACCGGTGTTGTAGAATTTATTCCCCAATAACGAACCGATTTTTTTGTGAAAGCTGTGTAATTCAGTATGACAGCCAATCTATGCTCTGGCACTGTTGTTGAAATAATATAGTGACAGTAAAAAATTTAAAAAAATATTTATGAAGAGTATAAAAAATTATTGTGGAGTTGTATTACTCATGATGCTGTTTTTTTTCACTGCCTGCTCTGTATCTAAAGAGGCAAGAACAATGAAAAATATGATTAATGGTTACTGGATTTTACAAACAATTAATATTGAAGGAACCGATGCAAAGCTGAAAGCAACTGTGTTTAATGAAGCAGCATATAATTGCTTTACCGGCAGCAGCTGGAACTTTATTTCCAATAATGGAATGGGGAATTATACGCTTCCGGGTACTGCTCCGGGCTGCAGTTCCCTTGTCAGGAATATCCGCTGGACTATTGATGAACCAAAAGACGGGGAGAGAAAATTTCAGTTTAAAAGACTGGATGAAAACAAAAATCCAATGGATGACAACAATGGCTACCGGCTGAGTGTATCTTCTTTAACAGACAATACCATGCAATTAAAATCGGCCATCAGCTTTGAAGGTAAGCCGGTGAATATTGTTTACAATTTTGTAAAAAAATAAAATATCAAAATAAATTTATGAAAAACGTATTTGGAAAAACGGCAGTATTCATTGCAGGTGCAATGATCATTTGTGCAGGTTGCAGCACAACTCAAAAAGCAAGTAACAAAGAAAAAGGTGCAGTGATTGGTGCCGGCAGTGGCGCTGTAATAGGCGGTATCATTGGCAACAATGTAGGTAATGGAAAAAATACGGCCCTCGGTGCAATTATCGGTGCAGCAGTAGGTGGAGTGGCAGGAGGAATTATTGGTAATAAAATGGATAAGCAGGCTGAAAAAATTAAAGAAGAAGTACCAGGAGCACAGGTTACCAGGGTGGGTGAAGGTATCAATGTTACATTCAACGAAAACAATCCAGATGGATCTAAAGCTGGTGTTTATTTTGCCACCAATATGTCTGACATTAATGCCAATTCAAAATTAGCATTGGACAAACTGGTAAAGGTTTTTAATATTTATCCTGAAACAAATATTCTGATAGAAGGGCATACAGATAATGTGGGCGGAGCTGCTTATAATGAAACACTTTCTCAAAAAAGAGCCAATGCAGTGGCCGTTAATTTGAAAGATGCAGGGATAGCTGCTTCTAGGTTAACGGTTAAATGGTATGGCGAAACACAACCCAAGGTTGACAATACTTCTGATGCCAACAGGGCAGCGAACAGGAGAGTGGAATTTGCAATTACCGCTAATGATAAAATGAAAGAGGCGGCAGCTAAAGAAGCGGCCAACAACTAAAAACTATTTTTTTTTTAGCTTTTATCAACATATTTACAACTGCAGCTTCCGTACCTGTAAATGGCCCGGAAGCTGCTATTTTTATGCTGGCTATCGCAGCAGCAAATGCGCCTGCTTGCTGCGGTGTGGCATTTTTATTTCGCTGGTATAAATAGCCGGCCATATACGTATCACCACAACCGGTAGCATCTGTTACTGCATCGGGAATGTAAGCAGGTATTGTGTAAAAAATTTCATCTGTATAAATTAAAGAACCCATGCTGCCAAGGGTTATCACCACTTCCTTCACCCCCCAGTCGCTTAATAATTTTGCAGCTTTTTGTACATCTTTACAACCGGTCAATACTTCTGCTTCCGCTTCATTAGCTTTTAAAATACTGATATACGGTAGAGCTTCTCTTTTATCTTTCCAATCAATGGCAACTACATTATTGTTTTCAACTTTTCGCAAATAACCCTGCACATCTAAAGACACAGCACTTCTTTGTGCAAGCATTTTAATTAAGTCCAGCGGAATGTCATCAGCCAGCAATGGCCCTAGGTGAAAAATAGATGCATTGATACCGTCCAGTTGTGCTGCAGTAAATGGATCAGCTGTTTGCAATACCCTTTGTGTGCGGTGATCCCGGTTGTGAGAATAAATATTTTCAAAGTAAACAGTGTGTGCAGAGGGCTTTACATTTATTTCGATGCCGGCGGAACGCATTTCTTCTGCAAAATGTATTTCACTTGCTGCAAGCGAAGTAACCAAACCATATTTCACATTCATGTTGCGGATGGCATGAGAAAAATAAAATGAAGTGCCACCGGCCATAAAAATTGCTGCTTCGGGTGTTACCACTTTGTCTAATGTAATGTGCCCGATGCAGCAGATATCGTACATGTTTTTTATGGTTAAATGATTTTCTAAATAAAGATAAGCTACCGGTTCATTATTTGGTTTATAAAAAACTGCTATTGAAAATTTCTATTTCTGTGGCTGCTGCAAGCACCGAACACTTATACAACACAGGTATTTGTTTAGTGATGATAAAATATACCGTCAACGATTGCGTAGATAGTTTCGTTCAAAAGCAGGGTTGGGTATCATTTTGGCAGTAACTTGGCAAGTGTTTTAAGACCATAAAACTTACCACAGGACAAACAGATTGCAGTTATGAAATTAAGATTGACTTTTCTTTTTTTAGTATCCCTCGTTTTTAGTACCCCGGATGTTTCCTTTGGAAGAACATATTATGTTTCCACTACCGGCAGCGATGCCAATGTTGGTTATACTATTGATGCCCCTTTCAAATCCATGAAAAAAGCATTGGGTAAATCAGATATGACAGAAATTATTGTTCGGGGAGGTACTTACTACCTCACAGGCGATTCTACGGTGAGTATTAATAAAATTGGAGCAGGGCCGGGGGCATTCAGAATAGTTAACTATCCCGGTGAAAGGCCTTTATTTGATGGCTCAGGATTAAATGCAGCAAAAAAAGGGTTTAGCATTACCGGTAGTTACTGGTACATAACAGGGATAGATATAATGAAGGCAAAAGATAACGGCATGTACATTACCGGTGCAAATAATATCATTGAATTTTGTACTTTTTTTGAGAACGAAGATTCAGGTTTGCAAATATCCGCTGGCGGTACCAACAACAGTGTTATCAATTGCGATTCGTATTATAATAAAGATGCTACCAGCGAAAATGCTGATGGCTTTGCCTGCAAGCTGGATGTAGGTACCGGCAACAGTTTCAAAGGCTGCAGGGCCTGGCAAAATTCTGATGATGGATGGGATGGCTACATGCGGCCATCGGATAATATCAGCACAACCCTCGACAGTTGCTGGTCTTTTAGAAATGGGTATTTAAAAACTGGTGCCACAAGCGGAGTAAACGGTGATGGCAATGGATTTAAAATGGGAGGAAGCGACAACTCTGACCTGCGCCATAATATGACACTTACCCACTGTGTAGCTTTCAATAACCGCAAGCGTGGCTTTGATCAGAATAACAACAAAGGCTCCATGACATTGTACAACAATACTGCCTTTTCAAACAATGGCGGTAATTACATCATGAACTCTAATACCCTTTCAGCCGGGAGTGTGATGACTGTGAAAAACTGTATTGCATTTACTGCAGCAGGCACTGCAGGTTCCAATGCTTTTGTGAGTGGATCAATCATACAAAGCAACAGTTGGCAAAGCCCATTTTCAACCAGTAATGCAGATTTTATTTCTTTGGATTCTGTTGGTGCAAGAGGCCCAAGGAAACCGGATGGATCATTACCTGATATCAACTTTATGCATCTTGCACAGGGCAGTGATTTAATTGACGGCGGACAGGATGTAGGATTGTCATTTGCAGGCACAGCACCGGATTTAGGTGCATTTGAAACGGGTGTATTAGCATCTCCTGAATATACTTTTACCGGCAATGGTAATTGGGATGACGCCGCCAACTGGCTTAACAGTAACATACCACCGGCAACGCTTACCCCAGGAAGTCAGATAATAATTGACCCGGTTGCTGGCGGTGAATGTGTTCTTAATATAGTTTATACCCTTTCTCCAGGTGCTGCATTAATTGTAATGGCGGGGAAAAATTTAACTCTCTCGGGTAACTTGATAATTGCATATTAAGAATAAAAAATCATTCACTGTTTTAAAGAGAAGCTTATTGTTATTAAAAAAGTACCCGGTCATACTGCCACCATACAGGTATTTCTTAATACATTTATTGAAATTTTAAAAAATGGGCAAAGGAAGATTTGAAGCATTCAGCGATGGAGTCATCGCCATCATCATTACCATTATGGTGTTAGAATTGAGAGTGCCTGAAGGCGGTGAACTGGCTTCCCTTCAGCCATTGGTGCCAAAATTTTTTAGTTACATTTTAAGCTTTATCTATTTGGGCATTTACTGGAACAATCATCATCACATGCTGCATGCTGTAAAGGAAGTGAACGGCGCTTCTTTGTGGGCCAACCTGCATTTACTTTTCTGGCTTTCACTGGTGCCATTTGTTACAACATGGATGGGAGAAAATCATTTTACACAATGGCCGGTGGCACTTTATGGGATGGTACTTTTGATGGCGGCTATTGCCTACACAATATTATCAAAAACACTGATCAATAATCAGGGTAAAAACAAGAAGCTTGCCATTGCATTTGGTAAAGATGAAAAAGGAAAACTCTCTATGCTGCTGTACACTATCGGAATTATTTTTTCTTTTTTTTACCAGTGGGTAGGCCTGGGGCTGTATGCAGTTGTTGCACTTATCTGGTTCATCCCTGACAGGAGAATTGAAAAAACAATTTTGCATGAGGAAACAAACCTCCCACAATAAGTCATTTTCTTTGGCTTAATATTTCAAAGCTGTTTAACCAATTTAAAATATAGAATTGAATATTTGATTTGAAGATCTTGCCAGTTTAATTATGACCGGCATTAAAGATTTTAACTCTTACCAGTAACTGGGTTAGCCGCATTTTTTGGTTCGGTTATGCCGAAGGCGTAATTCAAAAAATGCGGAGCATATTTTTTGAAAGTAGCAAAAACAGCGGCGTTCCAGGTACGCAGCCTGCCGGCTGTGGAGGCAAAACCAACAAGTTAATTATGGCTAACGAAAAATAAAAGATCCGACTGGTATAAAATAAATAACTTAAGCAGTTTCCTTATCGTTTATAAAATCATCTTTGTAAAGACATTTGATTTTTGTAATCTTACAGAATAAAAAAAGTCACACAGATGTGTGTCTAAATATTTTACTCAATGCCCATTTTTATATTCGCTTCAATACTTCTTCACCCATTGCCTCAGTACCCAATATATTTTCAGCGGCAGTATTTGCATCTGCAATATCCCTTGTTCTGAAACCAGCTTTTAATACAGCATCCACTGCATTGATGACAGCTTCGGATTCTGCTTTTAAACCAAATGAAATATCCAGTAACAATGCGGCGGAAAGAATAGATGCCAACGGATTGGCCACACCTTTTCCGGTGATGTCGTGTGCAGAGCCATGAATGGGTTCGTACACACCGGTACCATCGCCAATGGAAGCCGAAGCAAGCATGCCCATGG
>JANMJU010000152.1:0-2973 GCA_031371545.1 Chitinophagaceae bacterium | reverse complement strand
TTCACTTTCCCGCCACCAGGTAAAAGACTGTTCATTTTTTTCCCTTTCCCTCCTCGCTTCTCTGCTGCGTCTCCTCCTGCAGGTGTGTTTGCTGTGCGGAAAAGATTTACTCCTTTGTCGCTGCCTGCTACTTGCATCATTGGCAAAGGCAGTCCTTCTTTTTCCATCAGGTCAATTATTTCTACCAGCCCTTTCAGCCCCAGCATGTGGTTGCGGCTGGTTTCATCTTTTATAAAATCAAACAATGCAGTCAGCAGCTGCATCAACGAAATTTTTTCATTGTGCTGCATGATGTAAGGGAGTATGCCTGCATGTCGAATGATATTGTCGAACAGTTGCTGCAGTGTTATGTTGGGTACATCAGTAATCAGTTGTTCAATAATGCGGCTTATTTTTTTTAATCCTTCATGAATGCCGGTATCAAATAAATTTTTAGGTGCTGTATTGGTTTTGTCTGATAATAATTTTCGCAGTGACATTTGCTCACCGCCATATTTTTTTTGATTTACCTCCACCGTTAGTTTGGCAATTTCTATTGCTGGTATTTTATAAAAATCATAATGCATTATTTCAAAAAGTATTTCATCGCCACCATACGGAATGTCGTGTTCTGCATTTAAGTAACGCAGCAGCTGGATGATTTTTTTTGCAAAAGGCTGCTCTAAAATATTAATACTTCTTTTGCTGTAAACAGGTATGTCCTTCAGCCGGAAATAAGTTGCCAGCTCTTCGCCGTATTTATTTTCTTTGTAGATGACAGCAATTTTTCCGGGATTTACGCCTTCCTGTACCAGGCTGTAAACCTTGTTTGTGATGGTGCCCATTTCATCTTTTACCGAATTGTATTCTGTAATTACAGGCTCGTTAGTAAGTTGGTTGATCTTTGTATTTGCCGCCAGTAATTCTTTACTTAACCCATCAATTTGTTTTACCAGCCGGTCATTGTTTTTATCGATGAGTGTTTTTGAAATATCCAATATCGGTTGCGTACTGCGATAGTTATTGGTTAATACCACTGTTTTTAAATCGTTGGTATAAGTGGTAGCAAACTCCAGCATATTTTCCACGTTGGCTCCCTGGAAACGGTAGATGCTCTGGTCATCATCGCCTACTACAAACACATTGGGCTTGTCCCAGTAGTTGATGAGCAGCTGTATCAGCCTGTTTTGTGTGCCGCTGGTATCCTGAAATTCATCTACCAGTATGTATTGAAATTTTTCCTGGTAATTGCTCAGTACATTTTTATTTTCTTCAAATACTTTTATCACCCAGTTGATCATGTCATCAAAATCGTAGCGGTTGCACTGCCGCATCAGTTTTTGATAATTGTCAAATTCATTCACGGCTGCCCGGAGCTTTTCCATTTTTTCTTTCTCTTCATCCAGCTTATCCTGTTTCAGATCACCGGCATTAAACTCTTTGTATTTTCTTTTGTAAACAAACTCCTCTCTAAGCGGCAGGTCTTTTATGTACTCCTCAATTTTTTGATTAATAAGTTCCGGAGGCCAGCCTTCCCTTTTCATGGAAGAAAATAAATTGCGGAGATTGTTGATTTCAAAATACACATCACCCCGGTATCTTTTTAGCGGATTGTTTTTTTGGAAACCGTCGATAAGTGTTTTAAAGAGTTGTATGTTTTCCAATTCGGAAATGGCATCCAAAGAATTTTTTTCAAAGAGTGAAAGATTGTCCTGTATCACGTCATTGCAAAAAGCATGAAAGGTGTAGATGTTTACTTTATAAGCGTCGGCACCAATAAATTGCTGCAGCCTTTTCCGCATGGCAATGGCACCGGCATCGGTATAGGTGAGGCAAAGAATATTTTCGGGCTGTGCATCTGTATCCAGTAAAATTTTTCCAATTCTTGCTGCCAGTATTTGTGTTTTGCCGGTACCGGGCCCTGCAATTACCATTACCGGCCCTTCAATAGTATCTACGGCTATGCGTTGCTGTGGATTCAATTGCCGGTATGCTTCGCTAAATTTTTCCTGCAGGCGTTGTTGGTATGTTTGCATGATAAGATGAAAGGTTGTGCATGATAGCTCAACAATGATACGCTGTACAAGAGTGCGACGCCACTGAAGCTAAATAGAATGTTACTGCCGGATACAAAGAAAAACAAATTGCATTGATTATTGTTATGAAAGAAAATTAAAAATAATGAGCAAAGTTTATTCACTAAAAACAATACAAACAATTCCCGTAAGCCTTGATACAGCCTGGAATTTTTTCAGCAGCCCGGCTAACCTGAAAGACATTACGCCTGCCAACATGGGCTTCAATATTATCTCCCAACATCATGGCGAAAAAATGTATGCCGGGCAAATTATCGAATACAAAGTAAGCCCTGTTGCCGGCATTCCGCTATACTGGATGACAGAGATTACACATGTGGAAGAAGGAAGTTATTTTGTGGATGAACAACGCTTTGGGCCTTACACAATGTGGCACCACCAGCATCATTTTAAAACAGTGAGCGGCGGTGTGGAGATGACAGATATTGTTCATTACAAACTGCCCTTTTGGTTGTTGGGTGATATTGCGAACAGCCTCTTTGTTTCCAGGCAGCTGCAAAGCATCTTTGATTTTCGGTTTAAGAAAGTGGAAGAATTATTTATAAAGGGTTAACAAACTTTTAAAACTGAAATAAAATTAATATCTTAGTAGCAGTTAAGTAATGATTTTACCCGCTTTGATTTACTTACTTATGACTAACCCATTTGTAAAAAAAGGGATACTCTTTTAGGATATCCTTTTTTTTGTGGTATTTTTTATCCCGGCATGCGGCTGATATATTTTTCCATTTGTTTTATCTGGTCGGCCAATTGAGGGGTGGTGGGTTTTAATGCTTTTGCTTTTCTGAAAAAATCTTTGCCTGCCCTAAATTCTCTTTTGTTGATCATGATGGAGGAGAGTTGTAAAAATGCTGCCGCCTGGTTTTCTTTATCAGGCAGGCCTGCACGGATGGCTCCA
>JANMJU010000128.1:0-13033 GCA_031371545.1 Chitinophagaceae bacterium | reverse complement strand
CTTGATTTTGATGATGATAAAAAACGTATCAGCCTTGGCTTGAAACAATTGACTCCTCATCCTTGGGATACTTTGGCAGAAAACATTAAAGAAGGCGAAATTGTAAAAGGTAAAGTGGTTAACATTGAAGACTACGGTGCTTTCTTAGAAATTATGCCGGGTGTGGAAGGTTTGGTACACGTAAGTGAAATTACCTGGGCCAACACACCGGTGAATGCTAAAGAATTCTTTAAACTGAACGACGAGTACGAAGCGAAAGTGGTAACCCTTGATAAAGACACCCGTAAAATGAGTTTGTCTATCAAGCAAATGGCCAATGATCCATGGAGCGATATTGAAGCAAAATTCCCTGAAGGAAGCAAGCATACCGGTACGGTGAAAAATATCACTCCTTACGGTGTGTTTATTGAATTGTCTACCGGCATTGGTGGTATGATCCACATCAGCGACCTTAGCTGGCTGAAACGCTTTAACAACCCTAACGAATACACGAAAGTGGGTGCCAACATCGATGTTGTTATTATGAACATTGATAAAGACGGCCGCAAACTTCAGTTGGGACACAAGCAAATTGAAGAAGATCCATGGAACTCACTGGAAAGCACTTTCCCTGTAGGAAGCTTGCACGAAGGCACTGTTATCAAAAAAGATGACAAAGGCGCTGTGGTACAATTACCTTACGGACTAGAAGGTTTTGCTCCGACCCGTCACCTTGCAAAGGAAGATGGTAAAACAGTAGGTGCTGATGAAATTGCACAATTCATGGTAATTGAATTTGACCGCAACGACAAACGCATTGTACTGAGCCACACAAGGCTTTGGGAACAGGCGATAGAAGAAGAGAAGCAAGTGGTAATGAAAGAGAAAAGAGCGGATGCAGAAGTAACCAAGAAAGCAGTGAAAAACCTGCAAAGCAAAGTAGAGAAATCTACCCTTGGCGACCTGAGCGCTCTTGCTGACATTAAAGCTAAACTGGATGGCGCAGCAACAGCAGCTCCGAAAGCAACTGTAACACCGGAAGTACCAGCAGCACCTGCTGTTCCAGAAGTTCCTGAATCTCCTGTAGTACCAGAAATTCCGGCAACACCGGAAGCCCCTGCAGCACCTACAGCAGCTGAAGAACCAACAGCAGAGTAATTATTATTCAACCTGTTTTTGATACAATCCCACTGCAGTAAAATGCAGTGGGATTTTTTTTCATTTTGTACCTGGCTGTTGAATCATTATTTTACTTCATTGGCGTCGCACTCTTGTACTTATGTTCTCTATTCAACAAGCCACTGCAAAAACACTGCTCACACTGAATTACAACCAGTCAAACTTTTATTCTTTATGCAACAATATAATGATGCTGATGTTGTTACTTTGCCACTCAATACCAACTTGAAAAATGCAGAATAATCTAAATAAATATTTTGGCCTGATGGCGCTGCTGTTTGGCGGGCTGCTGGGCAGCATTGCCATCATTGTAATTTTATTTTACCTGCTAAAATTATTTTCCATTGCAATGTTCAATATCCCCGGAGCAGACAATGTGTTTCATGTTTTCATTATCATGGTGCCGTACCTGATTTTCTTTTCGGGGTATTATTATATGCACACCAAAATTGCAGTGGCTAAAACAAAACTGTCCCGTGTGCTGGCAAGATTATTTTTAGTTGTGGGCAGCCTTATTTGTTTTATCACAATGATTTTTTCATTGCTGGTATTTTTTAAAATAAAAAACGAATGGCTCAGGACTTATGATGCCAACTCTCATTACGCATTGATCATACAGGTATTCATGCTGTTCATCACAGCCGCTATCATTGCCACGGGAGATCCGAAAGAAAAAAATTGGATGGAGAAAAATGAAGTTGAGTTGTAAGTGGTAAGTAATAAGTTGTAAGTAAGCAATCCCGAATTCAAACTTATCACTTATACTTACAAATTATCACTTATCGCCTTCGCTGCCACCCACCCCGTAGTCCAGGCATTTTGAAAATTGAAGCCGCCGGTAATGCCGTCCACATTAATTACTTCTCCTGCAAAAAATAAATTAGGTACAATTTTACTTTGCATCGTGTTGTAATCTATTTCGTCCAAATTAATTCCACCTGCTGTTACAAACTCTTCTTTAAAAGTTGTTTTTCCTTTTACGGTAAATTCCTGCACACACAAATTTTTGATGAGTTTGTTTTGTTCTTTTGCAGGTAAATCAGCCCAGCGAATATCTTCATTAATATCACTTTGTTTCAGGAGGTATTGCCACAAACGCTGTGGTAATGTAAATGGATTGCTGTTGATGATTTTTTTTGCAGCCGTTTCAAACCGTGTGCTTTGCAATTTTTCTCTTGCAGTATTTTCATTGTATTCACTTGCCCAGTTTACACTGATGGTAAAATGCCAGTTGTTGTTAGATAATTCTCTTGCACCCCAGGCAGAGAGTTTTAAAACAGCAGGGCCACTCATACCCCAATGTGTAATCAGCAGCGGGCCCTGTGATAATAATTTTGTGCCGTTTATTTTAACTGTTGCATTGTCTGCCACCACACCCATCAGTTCTGTAATGCTGTTACCCGGCATATTGAAAGTGAATAAAGAAGGAACCGGCGCTTCAATAGTGTGACCTAATTTTTTCAACCAATCAAATTGTATTGCTTTGGGATAACCGCCACTTGCAATACAAACATAATCAGCTTCAATTAAACTGTTGTTTTCAAACCCCACTATCCACTTTCCATTTTCCACTCTCAACTCTTCTGCTTCCCTGTTCATCAAAATTTCTACGCCATATTTATTGGCTTCTTTCATCAAACAATCAACAATGGTTTGTGAGGTATTGCTTACCGGAAATATCCTGCCATCTGCTTCTGTTTTTAATTCAACCCCTCTTTCTTTAAACCACTGAATAGTATCTGTTGTAAAAAAATGATGAAATACTTTTTTTAAAAAGCCAGCTCCTCTTGGATATTTTTTTATCATCTCTGCCATGCTGAAACAACTGTGTGTAACATTGCAGCGGCCGCCACCACTCACTCTTACTTTACTTAACAGCTTTGAAGATTTTTCTATGATCATCACTTCCAGCAACGGATTCATCCTGGCGGCATTGACAGCACAAAAAAATCCGGCAGCACCACCTCCAATTATTATCAGTCGTTTTTTATTCATCAATATCTTATCTTAGATGCAGTCAAAAGTATCAATTGTATTGCAATAAAACTTTCACAGCTGATAAATCGAAACTAAACACCTAAACACTAAACTCCTAAACCAGCATGGCACAGGCATTTTCCAAACAACAGATTATCCAGCTACCGGTGATTCCTTATGAAAAAATAAGGACACATTTAAAAACTGGCGACATCATTTTTTGCAGTGGCAGTTATACTTTCTCCGGCATTATACAAGGCCTTACCAAAAGTGTATGGAGCCATGTGGCAGTGGTGTATAAAGACGAAGAACTGTGCAGGGTAATGATGCTGGAAGCTGAGCCGCAAATAGGGATAAGGCTGATACCGGTATCAAATTATTTGAAAGATTATAAAGGAACTAAAAGGGCATACAAAGGACAAATAGTAATTGGACATTTGAAAGAGCCAATTGAAAAAGAAAAATTAAACAGGGGTATCAGCTTTGGCCTGGATGCATTGACAAGACCTTACGATAATTATGAAATATTCCGGATTATGATTCGTATACTTTTTAAAATAAGTAAAAGGGAACGCAACAGGAGTTATATCTGCAGTGAGCTGGTAAGAGATGTATTTGCAAAATCAGGTGTAGTCATTCAATACTACGACACTTACATTAGTCCCAATCGTATCTGGGTGGATGAAAGGGTAGAACTTAAATACAGGGTGTTGTAACCGGCATCAATAATCTGAACACAAATTACTGTTTGCTTTTTCAGCCGCTTCTATTTCGATAAATGAAGAAAGAATATCAGCTTTCCCTTTTAGGATAGCAACATTATGTTCATAATGTGCAGCAGGTTTGCCATCTTCTGTTCTGATGGTCCAGCCATCTTTATCATGATACACATTCTTGGTACCGAGGTTGATCATTGGCTCAATCGCAATTACCATCCCTTCTTTTAATTTAGCACCGGTACCTCTTTTACCATAGTTGGGTACTTGTGGATCTTCATGCAAATGCCTTCCCAATCCATGCCCTACCAATTCTCTTACTACACCATAGCCTCTTTCTTTTTCTGTATAAAATTGAACCGCATAGGCAATATCTCCCACCCGGTTACCATGCACAGCTTTTTCAATGCCTTTGTACAAAGAGGCTTTTGTATCTGTCATTAATTTTTTTACTTCGGCTGCTATTTCACCAATGGCAAAAGTATAAGCGCTGTCGCCATGAAAACCATTTTTAAAAACACCCACATCTACCGAAACAATATCGCCTTCCTTCAATTCATTTTTTGTTGGAAAACCATGCACCACTGCATCATTAACAGACATACAGCAGGCGAAAGGAAAAGCCGGATCACCATATCCTTTAAAAGAAGGTGCAGCGCCATTATCTCTGATAAATTGTTCGGCTATTGCATCTAACTGAGCAGTAGAAACACCAGGCTTGATTTCTTTGGCAAGTGTTGCCAGCGTCTTGCTCACCAGCAAGCTGCTTATCCTCATCAATTCAATTTCTTCTTTTGTTTTATAATGAATCATACCCCCTATCCCCAAAATGGGAATTTTATTTTTTAAATTTTATCCTTATCAAAACAAACCCCGACGAACAAATCGTCAGGGTCAATAATTTTATTGTACTTGCCTTGCTTCCCTTTAGGGGATGGGGGCTACATTCCGCTAGCAGCAGTCTGCCTTCCCTGTACCCTGCCACTGCTCATTAATCCATCGTACTGACGCATTAATAATTGTGTTTCTATTTGCTGCAGTGTATCCAAAATTACACCCACCATAATCAGCAAAGAAGTGCCACCATAGAAAGTAGAAAAACTCTGCTGTGTTTTAAATATCAATTGAAAGATACCTGGCAGAATACCTACAAATGCTAACAATACAGCACCTGGTAAAGTAATCCTATCCATAATGGTTCCGATATAGTCTGCGGTTGGCTGACCTGGTTTAACACCCGGAATAAATCCATTGTTGCGTTTTAAATCTTCAGCCATTTGCTTTGGATTAAATATTAACGCAGTGTAAAGAAAAGTAAAAGCAATTACACAAACTGAATACACAATCATGTAAACTACATTGGTGTGATCAGTAAAATATTTAGCCCATCCACCACCGGTGAAACCAGAAAATATAGTTGGTAAAAATAAAATGGCTTGTGCAAAAATGATTGGCATTACTCCAGAGGCATTTACTTTTAATGGTAAAAAATTTCTAGCGCCACCAAACTGCCTGTTGCCAACAATTTGTTTAGCATAATTTACAGGCACCCTTCTGGTACCTTGTATCAACATTACCAAACCCATGATGATAGCTACTAAAAAAGCAATCTCAATCAGGAAGATCAATAAACCTCCACCACCTCTTGCAGCTCTTGAAGTCCATTCCTGCATGAAGGCTTGTGGCAACCTTGCCAAGATCCCCATCATGATAATGATGGAAGTACCATTGCCTAATCCTTTGTCAGTAATTTTTTCACCCAACCACATCACAAACAAAGTACCTACTGTAAGTATGATAACGGTTGAAGGAACAAAAAATGCGCCGTAAGAAGGAAACAATGCACCTGCAAAGCTATGGCATTGTAAGTAACCGATATAAGCAGCTGCCTGAAAAGCAGTAACGATAACAGTTAGGTAACGGGTCCACTGATTGATTTTCTTTCTGCCGCTTTCGCCTTCCTTCTGAACCTTTTGCATTTGAGGAACGAGGATGGTCATCAACTGCATAAAAATGGAAGCAGAGATATAAGGCATGATACCCAAAGCAAAAATAGATGCCTTGTGAAAAGCACCACCAACAAATGCATCGAGCAAACCAAGCATACCACCTTTGGTACTATTTTCAAGGTTAGCCAATTTATTAGGATCAATACCGGGCAGTACTATAAAAGAACCAAGCCGGTAAATGAAAACCAGTAATAAAGTGAACAGTATTTTTTTCCGCAGCTCTTCAATGCTCCAGATATTTTTCAGCGTTTGAATGAATTTCTTCACAGAATAAAACTTTTAATTGTTTCTTGATAAACTAAAAAAGACGCTTATCGTACCAGCCAAAAATTGGGCAAGCAGGAATGCGTCTGTAAATATCGTGAAATTATTTAACTATCTCTACTGTTCCACCGGCAGCTTCAATTGCAGCTTTTGCTTTTGCGCTTACCGCATTCACTTTAAAAGTAAATGCACCTTTAATTTCGCCATTGCCTAAAACTTTAATACGGTCTGTTTGACTGATTAAACTATTGATGTATAAATTTTCAGGACTGAATTCTGTAATGCCGTATTTTTCAGCATAGATATCCACCTGTCCAAGATTGATCACTTTGTAATCGATGCGGTTAATATTTTTAAACCCACGCTTTGGAATACGGCGCTGTATTGGCATCTGGCCACCTTCAAAACCCATTTTACTTTTGTAACCGGCACGGCTTTGTCCACCTTTGTTACCTTTTGTGGAGGTGCCACCTTTACCACTTGCTTCACCACGGCCAATACGCTTTTCTTTGTGAGTAGCTCCTTTGGCTGGTCTTAGAGAATGTAAATTCATGTTGTTATGATTTTGTACTTACGGGGTATCACCCCTCGCTTGTTAATTAAATTATTTTGAATGCTAAATTTTGAATGGGGAATTAATTTAAAATTCATCATTCAAAATTTAAAATAGATCAAGCCAGTTCTTCCACAGTAATCAGGTGGTTCACTTTTGTAACCATGCCTAAAATTTGCGGAGTAGCTATCACTTCAACAGTCGCATTCATCTTTCTCAATCCCAATGCTTCCATTGTTCTCTTCTGACGCTCCGGCCTGTCGATTATACTTTTAACCTGTGTTATTTTTATCTTTTTCATTTTGTTAAGTTGTAAGTGGTAAGTGGTAAGTTATAAGTAAAGCTGCTAACTTATTACTTATAACTTATTACCTATAACTTTTTATCCGTTGAATACTTTCTTTAAAGAAATCTGTCTTGTTTTAGCAACTGCAATTGGCTCACGTAAAGTAGCCAGTGCTTTTACTGTAGCTTTTACCACATTGTGCGGATTAGCAGAACCCAAACTCTTTGCCAACACATCGGTTACACCGGCAGCTTCTAATACCGCCCTCATACTTCCTCCGGCAATTACGCCAGTACCATGTGCAGCAGGCTTAATAAAAACTTTGGCAGCTCCTTCTTTAGATAATTGATCATGAGGAATAGTGCCATGCATAATAGGAACTTTTATCAAATTCTTTTTTGCATCTTCTATACCTTTTGTAATGGCTTCCTGTACTTCTTTAGCCTTGCCCAATCCCTGGCCTACAATACCTGCACCATTACCAACAACTACCAATGCAGAGAAACTAAATGCACGGCCACCTTTGGTGGTTTTAACCACACGGTTGATAGAAACTACTTTTTCTTTCAACTCCAGGTCACCTGCTTTTACCCTGATATCATTTGACTTTAACATGTATAGTTCTTATTAGAAATTTAAAATTAAAATTGTAACCCACCTTCCCTTGCCCCTTCTGCAACCGCTTTTACACGGCCATGATAGATGTATCCACCACGATCAAAAACAACTGTACTTACACCCAGTTCAGTAGCTTTTTTTGCAATCGCACTACCTACTAATTTACCCTTTTCAGTCTTGTTAACTTTTTGAGCTAGGATGTCTTTATCTTTTGATGAGGCTGAGGCAATTGTAGTACCGTTATCATCATTGATCAGCTGAGCATAAATATCTGTATTGCTCCTGAAAATGCTTAACCTTGGTTTTACAGAAACACCACTTATCTTTTTACGGATGCGGTATTTTATCTTTTGCCTTGCACTTGATTTGTTATTCATAATTTGTTTCCCCCATCCCCTAAAGGGGTGTTTAGGTTTATTAACTAAAAACTGTTACTATTTTATTCTTACCTTATTCCCCCTTTAGGGGATAGGGGTTTATTTACCAGCAGACTTACCAGCTTTTCTGCGTAATACTTCACCTGCAAATTTAACACCCTTACCTTTATATGGTTCAGGCTTGCGCAAGCCACGAATCTTTGCACACACCTGGCCAATCAATTGCTTATCGGAACCTTCCAGGCTGATCATTGGGTTTTGCCCTTTTTCCTGTGAGGTAGAAACTTTTAATTCTTTTGGAATTTCAAAGATGATGTTGTGAGAGTATCCCAAAGCAAGATCAAGAATATTTCCCTGGTTTGCTGCTTTAAAGCCCACACCCACCAATTCCATTTTCTTAGCATATCCTTCAGTAACACCTTTTACCATGTTGCTGATCAATGAACGGTATAAACCATGCATTGCCTTGTGACGTATCTGGTCTGTCGGACGTAATACTTCTACTTCGCCTTCTTTGATATCAAATTTAATATCCCTGTCAACAGCCTGTTTCAATTCGCCTTTTGGCCCCTTTACTGTAACTACATTATCGCTTCCAACAGTGATGGTAACACCTGCAGGGAATTGTACTGGTTTCTTTCCTATTCTAGACATAGCCGGTTTTTAATTTTGTTTTAAATTCGATTTGTGTTCAGCCACGACTGGGGCTTAATTGTCAAATCATGTATGTTATTTTGTTCCCCACTAACCAGCAGGGATAGGGGCTTAATAGATATTACACAATACTTCACCACCCACATTCTGAGCCTTTGCTTCTTTATCAGTCATTACACCTTTTGATGTAGATACGATTGCAATACCCAAACCATTTTTTACTCTTTTGAATTCATCTGGTTTTGCATAAGTACGCAAACCCGGACGGCTGATTCTTTCTAAACTTTGAATAACCGGCAGTTTAGTGGAAGCATCATATTTCAAGGCTATTTTAATTAAACCCTGTTTGCTGTCATCTTCAAATTTGTACTTTAAAATATAACCTTTATCGTACAAAATTTCGGTGATACGCTTTTTTAAATTAGATGCAGGTATTTCCACAATGCGGTGATTAGCCATTTGTGCATTACGGATTCTTGTAAGAAAATCTGCTATCGGATCAGTTACCATTGTTATTTCAATTAGTTGTTTAAATAAATTATTTCAATGCGATATCCTTTGCTCTCCGCCGGTTAGCGGAGATGGGGGCTTACCAGCTTGCTTTTGTAACACCTGGAATTTTACCAGAAGATGCCATGTCACGGAACATATTTCTTGACAAACCGAAGTGCCGCATGTATCCTCTCGGACGTCCTGTAAGCTGACAACGGTTTCTTAAACGTACCGGTGATGCGTTTTTTGGTAAAAGATCCAGCCCTGCATAATCGCCGGCTGCTTTCAGTGCTGCTCTTTTATCAGCAAACTTTGCTACCATTTTTTCACGCTTTCTCTGCCTGGCTTCAATTGATTTTTTTGCCATAATAATTTTTAATTTACGATTTCCGAATGTTGAGTGACGAATGAAATACCAATTCGTACTTCGTCATCCGTACCTCGTATTTGTAATTTACTTTTTAACGTTTTTAAAAGGCATTCCCAATTCTTTCAACAGTTCAAAAGCTTCTTCGTTTGTACTGGCTGTTGTTACAAAAGTGATATCCATACCAGTAATTTTATTTACTTTATCAATATCAATTTCCGGAAAAATAATCTGCTCTGTAATACCAAGGGTAAAGTTTCCACGGCCATCAAATGATTTATCATTTACGCCTTTAAAATCACGTACACGTGGTAAAGAAACAGAGACAAAGCGGTCTAAAAATTCAAACATCTTTACACCACGTAATGTTACCCTTGCACCAATAGGCATGTTCTTACGCAACTTAAAGTTTGAAATATCTTTCTTACTCATGGTTGGTACTGCCTTCTGGCCGGTGATATTGCTTAATTCTTCTACAGCGATATCAACTAATTTTTTATCTGCTACAGCGCCATTTACACCACGATTCAAACAAATCTTGGTAAGCTTTGGAGCCTGCATTACGGTTTTATAACCAAATTTTTTCATTAAAGCAGGTATCACTTCTTTAGTGTACTTATCTGCTAACCTTGGAGTGTAAGTTGCTGTGCTCATTATTTTATAACCTCCCCTGATTTTTTAGATGTTCTGATTAATTTTCCATTTTCCCTGGTACGCTTAATTTTAGTTGGCACACCAGCTTTTGCATCCCAAAGCATCACATTAGAAATGTTGATTGGAGCTTCTACTTTTACAATACCACCTTTAGTATTTTGAGAAGTTGGCTTGGTATGCTTGGTAACAATGTTGGCACCTTCCACCAATACACGTCCTTTATCAAGCAATACTTCAAGCACTTTACGTGGCTTCTTCAAATCCTTATCTTCACCGGTGATAACAACTACAGTATCACCTTTCTTAATGTTGAACTTCGGTTTAAATCTTGTACTCATTTTTTTATTCAATTTGCAGATTTGCAAATGTGCTTATTTGCAAATTCATTTTTAAATTTCGAATTATAATACTTCAGGAGCCAATGAAATAATTTTCATGTATCCTTTATCCCTCAATTCCCTGGCTACCGGCCCAAAAATACGGGTACCTCTTGGCTCATCAGAATTGTTCAACAACACCACTGCGTTATCATCAAAACGAATGTAGGAACCATCTTTGCGACGCAATTTATTTACCGTTCTTACAATAACAGCTTTGCTTACTGTACCTTTTTTGATAC
Source organism: Chitinophagaceae bacterium (assembly GCA_031371545.1). Lineage (GTDB taxonomy): Bacteria > Bacteroidota > Bacteroidia > Chitinophagales > Chitinophagaceae > Ferruginibacter. Next base: position 2,289 of record JANMJU010000128.1, on the reverse strand, counting down.
CTCCGTTTGGTGTAGCATCTTTAACCGTAACAACTATTTTATCACCGATCTTAGCATAGTCCTGGCCAGAATTACCCAACACACGGATACACAACACCTCTTTGGCACCACTGTTATCTGCTACGTTCAATCTGCTTTCTTGCTGAATCATTTCTTTATTATTTCTGATTTATGATGCCTGATTTATGAAAACCATGAGTCAAAAATCCATGATAAATTTTATTGAATATATGTTCGGAAGAAAATCAGAGATCATACATCCGACATAAAAAAATTATTACTTCACTTTTTCAATCACTTCTACCAGCCTCCAGCGTTTTGTTTTGCTGATGGGCCTTGTTTCCATGATCTTTACAGTATCACCAATGCTGCATTCATTCTTTTCATCATGAGCATGGAATTTGGTAGATTTTTTTACGAACTTACCATAAAGCGGATGCTTTACTTTTCTTTCCACTTTTACGGTAATAGACTTATCACCTTTATTACTGGTAACTACTCCAGCTTTGGTTTTACGCAGGTTTCTTTCAACTGTTTTTACTTCTTCGCTCATTGTTGCAAAATTTATGGTTTAATTTAAACCGAGTTCTTTACTTCTTAATGCTGTTTTTAAACGGGCAAGATCTTTGGTCAATGAACGGATGCTCATTGGATTCTCCAATGGAGAAATGCTGTGTGCAAAAGATACTTTTTTAAGTCTCAATTCGTCTTCAGCTATTTTAGACTTCAGCTCATCAACACCTAAACTCTTAATGCTCGTTAAAAAATCTACTTTCTTTGACATTGTAATAATTTTATAATTTGGTGATTGGGTGATTTGATAATTAAAGCTCTTTCTTACCTCATCAAATTTTCAAATCTTCAAATTGACTAATTGTTTTATGCTTGATAATCTCTTCTAACCATAAACTTTACAGCAATCGGCAGTTTTTGTGCTGCCAGTGCAAAAGCTTCTTTTGCTACCTGTTCAGATACACCATCCGCTTCAAATAAAATACGGCCTGGTTCTACTACTGCTGCCCAGTATTCAGGGTTACCTTTACCCTTACCCATCCTTACTTCAGCTGGCTTTTTAGTAATTGGTTTATCAGGAAAAATCCTGATCCAAACATTACCTTCCCTCTTCATATGACGGGTTAATGCCTGACGGGCACTTTCAATTTGCCTGTTAGTTAACCAGATTGGCTCCAACGCTTTTAAAGCAAAAGAACCGAATGAAATGGTAGTGCCTCTTTTAGCCACTTCCCTGATACGGCCTTTCTGGGCTTTTCTATGTTTTGCTCTTTTCGGTTGTAACATTTTTTTTTAATTTGGTAATTTGATAATTTGGTGATGTGCTGATTTTATTAGGCTCCATCATCTTCAAATCTTCAAATCGATTAATCTTCAAATCAATTAATTCCTTCTTCCTCCGCCACCCTGGCCACCGCCACCTCTGCGGTCACCACCCTGACCTCCACCGCCTCTTCTATCACCACCACCGCCTCTGCGGTCATCTCTTCTGTCACCTCTTTCGCCACCACGGTTTTCAAAACCACGGCTGGAATCGCCTTCTTTACCACCACCGGCTAATATATTTGGATTCAAATCTCTTTTTGCTAAAACTTCTCCTTTACAGATCCAAACTTTCACACCAATTTTACCATATACTGTTTGTGCAAACACGTTGGCATAATCAATATCCATACGCAATGTGTGCAATGGTGTTCTGCCCTGTTTGATTTCTTCGCTACGTGCAATTTCAGCACCGCCCAAACGGCCACCACATCTTACTTTAATACCTTCAGCACCCATTCTTAATGCAGAAGCGATAGCCATTTTCACAGCACGTTTAAAGTTGATACGTCCTTCCAACTGACGGGCAATTGTATCTGCTACTATTTGAGCATCCAACTCCGGACGACGGATTTCCAAAATGTTTATCTGAACATCTTCTTTACCGGTTAATTTTTTCAATTCTTCTTTGATCCTGTCAACCTCTCCACCACCTTTACCGATAATGATACCTGGCTTTGATGTATGAATAGTAACGATCAGTTTATTAAGCGTACGCTCAATAACGATTTTAGATATGCCACCTTTGTTGATACGGGCATTCAGGTAAACTCTGATTTTGTTATCTTCAATTAACTTGCCTGCAAAGTCTTTTTTGTTAGCATACCAGTTACTGTCCCAACCACGGATGATTCCCAGTCTGATACCAATCGGATTTGTTTTCTGACCCATATTATTGGTTAATTCTTTTTAGTTTAATTATTAACTTTTGCTATCTACAATTAATGTTACATG
>JANMJU010000124.1:0-1826 GCA_031371545.1 Chitinophagaceae bacterium | reverse complement strand
GGAAAAACAAGAGTGATTGCCAATGGAAATGTTTTTGAAAAAGGCGGCGTAAATACTTCAATAGTTTTTGGAGAGGTTACCGATACAATGAGGCGACAGCTTTCAAACTCCCCTTTAGGCGATGGGGGTGTTAATTGGTTTGCTTGTGGTATCAGTATTGTGCTTCATCCGGGTAATCCATTTGTGCCAACAGTACATTGTAATTACCGTATGTTTGAATTGTATGATGATAATGGCGAAGTGATTGACAGGTGGTTTGGCGGCGGTACTGATTTGACACCTTATTATTTATTTACAGAAGATGCCAGGTATTTTCATCAGACTTATAAGAACACCTGTGATGTTTTTGATATTTTGTTTTACCCAAAATTTAAGAAACAGTGCGATGATTATTTTGTAAACTGGCACCGCAATGAAGAACGCAGAGGCATTGGCGGAATCTTTTATGATTACCAACGGCCAAATGAAAACCAGGATGTAAATTTCTGGATGAAATTTGGACAAGCTTGTGGCAATGCTTTTATCAAAGCCTACATTCCGATTGTAGCAAAAAGAAAACATACTGCTTATGCTGAAGAGAATAAACACTGGCAGGAAATAAGAAGAGGCCGTTATGTAGAATTTAACCTGGTGCATGACAGAGGAACTTTGTTTGGTTTAAAAACAAATGGCAGGATTGAAAGTATTTTAATGAGCCTGCCGCCAACCGTTAGGTTTGAATATAATTATCAACCGGCATTTGGCAGTGAAGAATATAAATTACAGGAAGCTTGTCTGCATCCAAGAGACTGGCTTGCAGAAAATACGGATGAAGAAAGAAACGAATGGGCAAGCCGTTCTAATACATGTTAAACGCTAATGTCTGATTTTTTGATGTCTGATTTGTTTGGAGTATCTTTTACATAAAAGATATTTATGGATAGAAAAGAATTGCAACAACGGACTAAAAAATTTCATGTAGATGTAATTAGGTTGTGTGAAAACTTTCCAAGAAATGCAGCAGGTTTTGAAATTGCTAAACAGGTAATCATGTCTGCTGGTTCTGTAGGAGCAAATTACAGGGCAACTGTTAGAGCCAAATCTGGTGCTGATTTTATTTATAAAATTGAAATTGTTTTAGAAGAGGCAGATGAAAGCCATTATTGGCTTGAGGTGATACGGGATGCTAAAATTTAAACTGGAATTGAAGTGGACAGGTTAATAGATGAAGCAAACCAACTGACAGCAATATTTGCTGCAACAGATAAAACAGCTAAAACCAACAAAAGAAAATGAAACAAAATCTCTAATTTTTTGATCACTGATTTTATAAATCAGACATCAAAAAATCAGCCATCATAAATCTACTTTATGTTTTTACAAAGACGAAACAGGATATTAAGAGCAACGCCTTCTATAAGAAGTTTAGTTGCTGAAACGATATTAACTCCCAATGATTTTATTGCTCCATTGTTTATTGATGATGGAGAGAATATTAAGTTTGAAATTCCTTCTATGCCTGGCTATTACCGCAATTCAATAGACAATATGGTGAAGGAAGTAAAAGAACTGTGGAGCCTCGGAATTAAAAGTGTTTTGCTTTTTGTAAAAGCACCGGATGAATTAAAAGACAATACAGGAAAAGAAGCCTGGAACCCAGATGGCCTAATGCAGCGTAGCATCAAAGCCATAAAAAATGCGGTGCCGGAAATGTATGTGATGACAGATGTGGCGCTTGATCCTTATTCTTCTTATGGGCATGATGGTATTGTAAAAGATGGGGAAATTGTAAATGATGAAACAGTGGAAGCATTGGTAAAAATGAGCCTGAGCCATGCGGCGGCAGG
>JANMJU010000114.1:0-53749 GCA_031371545.1 Chitinophagaceae bacterium | reverse complement strand
ATTGCAAGAGAAAGAGAAATTGCTATTGAACAGATAAAGGCAGAAGGAAAGCCGGCAGAAATGGCTGAAAAAATAGCAGTAGGGAAAGTGAACAAATTTTTAAAAGATAATACTTTACTTGCCCAGCCTTTTGTAAAAGATAACGCTAAATCTGTAGCAGAATATCTTAAGAGTACAGACGCAGAATTAAAAGTAACAGAATTTAAAAGAGTGGCACTGGGTTAATAACTGGGTTAAAATTTTTAAAAAGCGGAGTCTGACTCCGCTTTTTTATTGTATGTGGAATTATGATTGAGAACCATTTATTACTCAGGACGGATAAAAGGAATAATTGTGCAGATGATGATTGTAAATTTCAATTGGATTTAATAGGTAACCGATCGGTAATTTCCATTTAAAAAGAGGTACTTTTGCGCCTACTTTAATTAAGCTGTATTTTGTTATTATTTGAAACCCTGCAGGTTCAAATTTTATAAGTGAGGACTTCAATACACACAATTTGTTTGACTGTGATTGAGACAGGCGAAGCCATATTGAATCGGGAAAAATTAAGCAATTTGAAATACACTTGTTACGCTAAATTTCAAATGGTTTAGAAACCAATATTTGTTTCAAAGTAGGTTAATGATAAATTTTATTTTTCTCAGCCCATTATTTTTTTATTAAAATATTCTCCAAACTAATTTTCTTTATTTATGTATAAACTATTAAAGGTTAGCTCAATTTTTTTACTGCCTCTCTTTCTAATTTTCACATCCTGCACCTCTACAAAAAATGTAATTTATTTGGGCAATCTTCAGGATTCAACCGCAGCAAGTATTAAAACAGCACAAGCGGCATTTGAAAATAAAATACAAAAAAATGACCAGTTATGGATAACCGTAGGAGGCAGTAACCCTACAGACCTTATAACACTTAACTCTGCAAGTGGTTCTGCTACTGGTATCGGATCAATAACATCAGGAGGCAGCAATGCCATTCTGGGTTATTTAGTTGAAGCTGATGGGCAAATACAAATACCCTATGTAGGAAAAGTAAAAGCAGAAGGATTAACCCGGCTTGAACTGGAGTCAGTTCTTACGGAGCTGTTTAAAGATTATACAAAAAACCCTGTAGTGAATGTGCGTTATATGAATTATACTTTTTCTGTTATGGGGGAAGTATATAAAAGTGGCCGGTTTAATATGCCTACTGAAAGAACAACAATTTTTGAGGCAATCAGTATGGCAGGAGATATGACAGACTTGGGGAAAAGAGACAATGTAATGGTGGTACGAGAAGAAAATGGGGAAAGAAAATTTGCCAGGGTAAATCTGTTATCAAAAGATATTTTTAATTCCCCTTATTTTTATTTGAAAACAAATGATATGGTTTATGTAGAACCGGTAAAGGCAAAATTTATTTCCAGAACAGGGGTGCCGCAGTATTTGAGTATAGTTGCAGTAGGGCTATCTCTAATACTTACCATAATTAATTTAAGAAGATAAAAAAATCGGGGTAATCTTTTTATCCTCACAAGTGAAAAACTTTGTATTAATTGGTGCGGCTGGTTACATTGCTCCACGGCATATGAAAGCCATTAAGGATACTGGTAACCGCCTGATAGCTGCATTTGATCCAAACGATTCCGTTGGAGTAATTGACAGTTACTTTCCAGAAGCTGATTTTTTTACTGAATTTGAACGTTTCGACCGCCACATTGATAAATTGCGCCGGCAAAATAATGGGAGCAAAATTGATTATGTTTCCATTTGTTCCCCCAATTATTTACATGATTCACATATACGCTTTGCACTACGATCGGGGGCAGATGCAATTTGTGAAAAACCGGTTGTATTAAATCATTGGAACATTGATGCTTTGCAGGCGATTGAAAAAGAAACTTCCAAAAAGGTATATACAATACTGCAGTTAAGGTACCATTCTTCTATCATTAAATTAAAACAGGAGATACAAAATAACAATACCGGCAAAAAATATGATATTGACCTTACTTACATAACCTCAAGGGGCAAATGGTATTTCAACTCCTGGAAAGGCGATGAAAAAAAATCAGGAGGAGTGTCGTCTAATATTGGGGTACACTTATTTGATATGCTGTATTTTTTGTTTGGTAAGGTGCTGCAAAATACATTGCATTACAGGAATGATTATAAAGCAGGCGGCTATATTGAATATGACAGGGCAAGGGTCAGGTGGTTTTTATCTGTAGATGAAAAAGATATTCCGGCTAATATCCGCCAGGAAGGAGTCAGCTCCTTTAAATCATTTAGTATTGATGGAAATGAAATTGAGTTTTCAAATGGGTTTACAAATTTGCACACTAAAGTGTATGAAGATATCTTATCGGGAGGCTGCTGTGGTTTAGAAGAAACCCGTGTGGCAATAGAAACAATTGCCCATATCCGTACCCAACCACCACTTGGATTAAAAGGAAATTATCATCCATTTCTTAATAAACTGTCGGCATGAATTATTTTAAGCATGAAACAGCAGTGGTGGATGATGGAGCCCAGGTGGGGGAAGGTTCTAAAATTTGGCACTGGGTGCATGTAAGTGCCGGGGCTGTCATTGGGAAATTCTGCACACTTGGGCAAAATGTTTTTATTGCTGATAAGGTAATCATCGGGAACAATGTGAAAATTCAAAACAATGTTTCTGTGTACGACAATGTCACCCTTGATGATGATGTTTTTTGTGGGCCAAGTTTGGTATTTACAAATGTTTATAATCCCAGAGCATTTATAAACCGTAAAAATGAATATCAAAATACTCTGGTAAAACGGGGTGCTACCCTTGGTGCCAATTGCACTATTATCTGTGGAGTTACCATCGGTGAATATGCGTTTATAGGTGCTGGCAGTTTGGTCAACAGGTCCGTGGCTGATTTTGCTTTGATTACCGGAGTAGCAGGAAAACAAACAGGATGGATGACCCGTTTAGGAGAACGGATGAAACTTCCTTTATCAGGTAATGGATTGTACGTTTGTTCTAAAACAGGAGATGAATACCTGTTGGAAAATGACAGGGTTATTCTTAAAAATTATTCAGTATTGAAACTTTAAAAGCATTTTACTTAGAAGAATATTCTTTATGAATGTTACCTCTGTCTAAGCCGGCTATTTTCTTTTTCTCAGTGCAGCAAAAACCAATAACTTCAAATAAGAAAGATAATTTGATATATCTTGATCAGCAAAAAAATCAGGTATTCGAACTAAAACTTTAATTTTTTTCAAACATACTATAACAAATCAAAGCTATTCAGGACGAAAAATAACTACTTAATTAATGGCAACAAATACTAATAATAACTACGGAGCTGATTTTGATGTACAGGAAAGTTCGTTAGAAAAAAATCAGCAATTACAATATATCCTGTTCAGGATTTTCCCCTTTTGGCCACTGATATTTTTGGCACTGGCGCTGGGGATTTTAGCAGGGTATCTCCTGTTAAGATATGCAACACCTGTTTACCAGGTAAAAGCAAGGATAGTGGTAAATGATGACTCACAGCAAAAGAGTGCAAACCTGCAGGAGATCATCAAACTGGATACAAGAAATTTATCTGCTGAGTCAGAAAGGGAAATGGAAATTCTTCGTTCTTCCGACCTGCTGAAAAAAGTAGCAGGCCAACTGCAATTGAATGTTCAATACAGCCAGCAGGGAAATATTAAATCTGGTCAGGTGTATAATAATTTGCCATTTAAACTGGTATTGCAAACCCCCGATTCAATAAGATACCCTGTTTCTGGAGAAGCAAAAATTATTGAGAATAAAATTAGCTATAACGGAGAAATTTATCCGGTAGATACTTTTGTTCCCAGCAAGTTGGGAAATATCCGGTGGCATATTAATGAAAATTACCGGCCGGGCAAGACTATTGAAAAGTGGCTGGTGACAGTACTTTCTGTATCTACCGCAGGGCGCCAGTTAAAAGGGGCGTTGTCAATATCACCTATCTCCAAACAATCTTCTATTTTGGATATTGCATTTACAGATGCATTTCCCGACAGGGGTGTTGCTATTTTAAATAGTTTAATTGATATATACGGAACCTCCTCAGTAGATTATAAAAGCCGCATTTATGAAAATACCCAGCGATTTTTAGATGGCAGGCTGGCGCTGGTTTCAGACGAATTAAGTGGAGTGGAAAAAAGATTGCAGGCATACAGAACCAGTGAACAAATTGTAGATTTAAGTGAAGAAGGAAGACTTTATTTGAATAAGATAAAAAATGCGGATACCAAGGTGGCAGAGATTGGGGTACAAATGGATGTATTAAAGGAGATAGAAAAATATGTAGCCAGGAGAAACAATGCTGCCAGCCCGATCCCTGCTACCTTAGGCATTGCAGACCCAGTGTTAATCGGATTATTAAATCAATTATATCAAACTGAATTTGAATTGGGAAAAACCCTAAAGGTTTCAGGCAGCAAAAATCCGCAGGTTGAAGTTTATGAAGAAGTGATTGCCAGGCTGAAGCCGAGTATTGTTACCAGTATAGAAAATTTAAAAATGAGCCTGGAAACAAGTCGCAGGCGCCTGGAAAGCGATAACGCAAGTCTTAATACCACCATTAATAAAATACCAGCCAAAGAAAGAATCTTATTCGATATAAGCAGGGAGCAGGGGATTAAGAATGCTATTTATACCTTCCTATTACAAAAAAAAGAAGAGTCTGCTATTGCCGCTGCTTCCATTGTGCCTAATTACAGGTTAATTGAAAGGCCCGAAATTGGTGGACAGGTTTCACCCAATCGTCAAAATTATTATGCCATTACTATTTCTATTGCCCTGCTGCTGATAGTAATTTATATATACCTGAAAGAATTTGCTAACAGCAAGTTGCTTTTTCGTTCACAAATTGAAACAAGGTTACCCATTCCCATTATTGGTGAATTGATTTTTAAAAAGAGCGAAACCGGTTCTCCTATTGTAGTTGGAGAAGGCAAGCGGACATTGATAGCAGAACAGTTTCGGGAATTAAGAACCAATCTAAATTATGTTACTGCTGCTACCGGCGACAGGTGTAAAGTAATTTTAGTTACTTCATCTATACCGTCTGAAGGAAAAAGTTTTGTGGCTATTAATACTTCTGTAAGTTTATGCTTAACCGGCGCCAAAGTGGTATTGCTTGAATTTGATTTACGTAAACCAAAAATCAGTAAACCGCTTGGCATAAAGCGTGAGCCGGGAATTACCAATTATTTAATTGGGAACATGAAAGAAGAAGATATCATACAACTGCATACCAGTATCCCTAATTTTAATGTTATTGCTTCTGGCCCTGTTCCCCCCAATCCTGCAGAATTAATAGGTACAGCCAGGTTAGATGTACTGATGAAATATTTAAAGGAACACTTTGACTATATTGTTATCGACTCTCCTCCGGTAGCTTCTGTAACGGATGCAAAATTACTGGCAAGATTTGCGGATGTTACCCTGTACATCATCCGGCACAATTTTACCAATAGCGTTTTTCTTAAACTCATTAATGATGTGTACCAGAAAAAAACCATGCCCAATATGAATTTGGTTTTTAATGGTATTGTTAATAAAAAAGTTTTAGGCTATGGTTATGGAAAAGGTTATGGTTATGGCTATGGCTATGCATACGGCTATGGCTACGGCTATGGCTACACGGTAGAAGATGAATCAAAATCACCGTCCTTCCTGAAACGGATTATGGCATGGAGTAAAAGAAAATAACTTTCTAAACAACCAGAACCTATTTATCATCAACTTAGTAATATAAAAAATAGCAACAGGGTAAATACCTTTTTTATAAAAAAGTATTTACCGAACAAGGGGCTTCATGTTATTTAATTCCATCCATTTTTTTCTCTTTTTTGTAATTGTAACCACAGTTTATTTTTTACTGCCACATCGTTTTAGATGGATGTTACTTTTACTGGCCAGTTGCTATTTCTACATGGCATTTATCCCGGTGTATATTCTTATACTGGGATTTACCATTGTGATAGATTATATAGCCGGTATTTTGCTTGAAACGAAAAATGGTAAACAAAGAAAATATTATTTAATAGCAAGCCTTATTGCCAATATAGGGGTATTGGCTATTTTCAAATACTACAACTTTTTAAACAACAACCTTTCTGTTTTTTTAAATTCAGTAGGGTATCAAAATTATATTCCTGAGTTAAGTATAATGCTTCCTATCGGCCTTTCTTTTCATACTTTTCAGGCAATGAGTTATACCATTGAAGTGTACAGGGGAAATCAAAAAGCCGAAAGGAATTTTGGTATCTACGCTTTATATGTGATGTTTTATCCGCAGTTGGTGGCCGGTCCTATTGAGCGCCCTCAAAATTTACTTCACCAATTTTACGAAAAACATTATTTCGATGTTCACCGGGTAATTGATGGATTAAAGCTGATGGTATGGGGCCTGTTTAAAAAATTAGTGATTGCCGACCGGTTGGCATTATATGTCAATGCGGTGTATAATAATCCCGGGCAGCATACAGGCATAACAATTATTACCGCCACTGTTTTTTTTGCTTTTCAAATTTATTGTGACTTTTCCGGGTATAGTGATATGGCCATTGGGGCAGCAAGGGTAATGGGCTTTAAGTTAATGACTAATTTTAACCGTCCTTATTTTTCTACCAGTATCGCAGAATTTTGGAAGCGCTGGCATATTTCCTTGTCCACCTGGTTTAAAGACTATTTGTATATTTCTCTGGGCGGCAACAGGCTCTCAATACCTAGATGGTATTTTAATTTATTTTTCGTTTTTGTAATAAGCGGTTTATGGCATGGAGCCAACTGGACCTTTATTATTTGGGGTGCCTTAAATGGGTTCTATTTGGTTTTTGCAATTGCCACACAAGCTTTCCGTAAAAGGTTAAGCCAGTTAATTTATTTAGACCGGGTACCAAAGTTCAACAGGTTAATACAAATACTCATAACATTTTCATTGACTTGCTTTGCCTGGATTTTCTTCCGGGCTAATTCTACAGCAGATGCTTTAATAATTGTAAAAAAAATATTTTCATTTAGCGGCCCCCTGTTTGCAGACTGGTCAACAATAATGATCTATTCCCTGCTTGGTATATCTTTTTTAGTGCTGGCAGAAGCCAAGAAAGAATATTACAAAGGCAAATTTTCTTTTATGAATCATCCAAATGCTTTTATCCGCTATGGCACTTATACTTTTTTATGTATGGCCATTGTGCTTTTTGGTGTTTTCGACGGAGGCCAGTTTATCTATTTTCAATTTTAAAGATGATACAGGGAAATACCGGGATAAAAAATTTCTTTATAAAAGCCGCAACAGTATTTTTAATTCTGATTGCAACAGATCAGGCATTGGGTTTTTTGCTCCGGCAAATATATTCCAAACAGGTAGCAGGCGACTACAGCAGGGCCACTTACACAATTGATAGTGTAAAGACAGCTGCACTGGTATTTGGATCATCAAGAGCAAGCCATCATTATGTACCGGAAGTTTTTGAAGACGAACTAAAAAAAAGCTTTTACAATGCCGGAAGAGATGGGTGTGGATTATTTTATAATTATGCCACTTTCAAATCCGTTATAAAAAGATATTCTCCGCAGGTAATTATTTTTGACTTTGCACCCGATGAACTGTTGTATATAAAAGATGATTACGATCGGCTGGCATCTTTATTACCGTATTATAAAAATCATCCCGAAATAAAGGACATGGTTTATTTAAGAGGAGCTTTTGAAAAATATAAATTGTATTCAGCCACCTATCCATTTAACTCACAACTGGTATCTTTAATTACAGGCAAACTTAAATTGTCAAATGACGATGGCCTCAAACGAAAAGGATATTTGCCCTTATATAAAAAAATGAAAAGCGGCACCGCTGATAATTTTTTAAAAGGTTCATTAAATGCCATCGACAGTAATAAAGTAAAAGTATTAAATGAAATAGCAAGTACCTGCAGGCAAAAAAATATCCAGCTTATTTTTATCTGCTCACCTATTTTTAGCAATGCAGAAAATAATGATGCAAACAGGCAAATAAATGAAGTGGCTAAAAAATATGAAATAAACTACTGGAATTTTTCAACAGATACCGCTTTTGATAATCACCGGGAACTGTTTCAGGATAATGGCCACTTGAATGATAGTGGAGCAAATTTATTTTCACAAATAATAGCGGCTAAAATAGTACAGTTGCCAAAAGAAAAAACTTACAGCAAAGCAAATTAATATGCATCCTTTAACCAATATTTTAATAAACCATGCTGCAGGGATATTCCATCTTTGTGCATCAACCAAAAAGCAATTTTAACATGCTTAATAACAAATCTATTTTAATCACCGGGGGCACCGGCTCTTTGGGTAAAGCGCTTACCAAACATATTTTACAAAAATACCCGGATGTAAAACGCCTGGTCATTTTTTCAAGAGATGAGCAGAAGCAGTACAATATGGCGCTGGAATTTCCTGAAAGTACTTACAAAGCTATCCGTTATTTTATCGGCGATGTAAGAGACCTGGAAAGATTAAAGCGTGCCTTTTCAGGAGTTGATTATGTAATACATGCGGCAGCAATGAAGCATGTGCACATTGCCGAATACAATCCCGATGAATGTGTAAAGACAAATATTGGCGGCGCTGATAATGTGATCAAAGCTTCACTGGAATCGCATGTAGAAAGAGTGGTGGCTTTATCTACCGACAAAGCATGTGCTCCAATTAATTTGTATGGCGCCACCAAACTTACTTCTGATAAATTATTTGTTGCGGCCAACAATATCCGTGGCTGGAATCCAATCAAATTTTCTGTGGTGAGGTATGGTAATGTAATGGGTAGCAACGGATCGGTGATACCTTATTTCATCAATAAAAAAGCAAGTGGCGTATTGCCTATTACAGATCCATCCATGACGAGGTTTAATATTTCACTGCAAGGCGGAGTGGACATGGTAATGCATGCACTGGAATATGCCTGGGGCGGCGAAATATTTGTACCCAAAATACCATCGTACAAAATACTGGATGTGGCAGAAGCAATCGGCCCCGAATGTGAAAAGCCGGTAGTAGGCATCAGGCCGGGTGAAAAAATACATGAAGAAATGATCACTTCATCCGATGCGTTCAATACTTACGACCTTGGTAAATATTATACCATCCTCCCTACCATTACCACCTGGAATATGGAGGAGTACATACAGCATTTTAACGCAGTGAAAGTACCACAGGGTTTCAATTATAACTCTAATGAAAACCAGGAATGGGAAACAGTGGAAACACTTCGGTCATTGATAAAAGAACATGTAGATACATCTTTTGAAATATAAGATTATGGCGAAAGCAATACCATACGGAAGGCAAAATATAACACAGCAGGATGTTGATGCAGTTGTCAGCACCCTGCAATCTGATTACTTAACACAAGGGCCAAAAATAAAAGAATTTGAAGAAGCATTTGCGGCATACATTGGAAGTAAATATGCGGTTGCGGTTGCCAATGGAACGGCAGCTTTGCATCTTTGTACGCTTGCATTAAATGTGCAGCCGGGAGACAGGGTAATCACTACCCCCATCACATTTGCCGCTTCGGCTAACTGTGTCCGTTATTGTGGCGGCACGGTGGTATTTGCAGATATTGACCCGGCTACTTATTTGCTGGACATTAATAAAGTAAAGGCACTATTGGCGGCAGCACCTAAAGGAACATACAAAGGAATTATTCCTGTCGATTTTGCCGGCAGGGCTGTTGACATGGAAGCCTTCCGGCAACTGGCTGATGAATATGATTGCTGGATCATTGAAGATTCCTGTCATTCACCCGGCGGATATTTTACAGACAGCACAAACAATCAGCAGGGATGTGGCAATGGACAGTTTGCCAACCTGGCGATTTTTTCTTTTCACCCGGTAAAACATATTGCTGCCGGTGAAGGAGGAATGATTACTACCAATGATGAATCATTGTATAAAAAATTGACGGCACTCCGCACTCATGGTATTGTAAAAGACGAGGCCTTATATACCAACAGTATTGATTTTGCAACAGGCAGCCATTCAGAAAGCAAACAGTATCCACTTTGGTATATGGAAATGCAAATGCTTGGTTTCAATTACCGGCTTACAGATTTTCAGGCAGCACTGGGTATTACACAATTGTCCCGTGCAGAAGAAGGGCTTAAGAGAAGAAGAGAAATTGCTGCCATTTATGAAAAAGCATTTCAGGGCAAATCTTTTATCAAAGGACAATCAGGGTCGGTAGAAGGGCATGCATATCATTTATACATCCTGGAAGTGGAAGACAGGGTGGGCTTATACAATTACTTGCGAACACAAAATATTTTTGCTCAAATTCATTATATCCCCTGCCACCTGATGCCTTACTACCGTGAGTTTGGATGGCAGGAAGGCGATATGCCCAATGCAGAGCAGTATTACCGGCATTGCATCAGCCTGCCAATGTATCCAACACTTAGCCACGAAGAACAGGAATTTGTGATTGCTTCGATTGATACTTTTTATGCAACTAAAAAGTAAGTTAGGTTTAGGCACGGTTCAGTTTGGAATTGCTTATGGCATTTCCAATACTATGGGCAAAACAACAGCAGCGGAAGTAAAACAAATTCTTTCTGTTGCAGCAGCAAACGAAATAAGCATGATAGATACAGCAGCTGCTTATGGAAATGCAGAGGCGGTACTGGGAGAAAATACGCTGGATAATTTTCAAATTGTTTCTAAATACATGGCTCCTTCCGCAGGAGAGTTAATAGAAAAACAATTATTAAAAACACTTGCTGATTTAAGGGTTAATGCACTGCATGGTTATCTTGCTCACCGGCCAATGGACATCATCAGCAACCCGGTGCAATGGGAAGAGTTAAAAAATTTACAGGTAAAAGGGCTGGTAAAAAAAATTGGATTTTCATTGAATAGGCCGGAAGAACTGGATGAATTATTAGACAAAGGATTTGTGCCGGATATTATACAGGTTCCTTTTAATTATCTTGATAACCGGTTTGAAAGCTGGATGAAATCCCTGAAAAAAAATGGCTGTGAAATTCATACCCGTTCAGCATTTTTACAAGGATTGTTTTTTACTGCACCCGGATCTTTGCCAAACTTTTTTGAAAAAGTAAAACCGGTGCTTACAAAACTGCAGTCGCTGCCAATATCATTACCCGGCGCCTTATTAAATTTTGTTTTGCAAAAAACTTTTATTGATAAAGTAATTATTGGTGTGGAAAATGCACATCAACTGCAGCAAAATTTATCAACTATACAAACAGGAATGAAAGATACTTTACCTGTATCAGAAGAAATAATGCCGGCATCCATTTTAATGCCTTCCAACTGGCCTCAACTTTAAAGCATAATGATCCAGACATTTGACCTGAAAAATAAAATTGTTTTGGTAACAGGCGGCTACGGTTACCTAGGTAATGCTATTACAGAAAGTCTTGTTTTTCATGGCGCCACGGTATTTGTTTTAGGAAGGGATGAAGAAAAATTTGCAGCAGCATTTTCGCAATCAACCGTTAGTAAAGACAAACTTAATTTTCAGCTCTGCGATATTTCGGCAGCAGCATCCATTGAAGCAGCTTTTCAAAATATCTTTGACACAAAAGGAAAAATTGATGTGCTGATCAATAATGCTTTTTATTCCAAAGGGCAGTCGCCGGAAAAGATGACGGACGAAGAATGGGAAAATTGTATTGATGGAACATTGAACAGCGTCTTCAGGTGTACGAGGGGTATTATTCCTTACTTTAAAAAAAATGGCAGCGGAAAAATTATCAATGTATCATCCATGTATGGAATGGTGGCACCAGACTTTGAAGTGTACAACGACTTTCCTGCTTTTCTTAATCCGCCACACTATGGTGCAGCAAAAGCAGGGGTGATACAACTCACCAAATACTATGCTTCTTATTTAGGCAATGAAGGCATTACCGTGAATGCTGTGACACCAGGCCCGTTCCCTTCTGATAAAGTACAGGAGAGTGAAAAGTTTGTAGCGGCATTGTCAAAAAAAACCTGTTTGAACAGGATAGGAAAACCCGAAGACCTTGCAGGCGCATTTGTATTTCTTGCTTCTGATGCAGCCAATTTTATCACCGGCCAAAATATAATAGTTGATGGCGGCTGGACAGCCAAATAAAACCCAACTTAAAATAATTAAATAATTAATGCAGAAGCCTTATCACATTATTGAAGTAGCCAATACCCACGGGGGAAGTTTTGACTACCTGCTTGAACTAGTTGATTCGTTTGCAGACCTGAAAGAAAATTTCGGTATCAAATTCCAGGCATTTCATCCTGATAAAATTGCCACCAGCAATTTTTCTGCTTACAAAATTTACCAGGAATTATTTTTTGATAATGCCCAATGGAGCCAGGTAATTAAGCAGGCAGCAACTACAAAAGATGTATGGCTGGATATTTTTGATTTGTATGGTGTTGAAATATTGAAAGAACAAATTGAATTGGTTCATGGCATTAAATTTCAAAGCTCTGTATTATACAATTACGAAGTATTTGAAGCACTGGGCAGTTGTGATTTAACCGGAAAGAAAGTGATTTTAAATGTAGCTGCACAACCCATTGATGACATTAGGAAAATCATTGCAAGAATAGAAAAAAAACTTACACCTAAAGAAATATTACTTGAATTTGGATACCAGGCTTATCCTACGGCTTTGGAAGATTCCGGGCTTTGCAAGACAGGGATCATCAGAAATAATTTCTCCAACAAATTGGTTTTCGCCGATCATGTGGATGGTAAAACAGACGATGCTGTTTGGTTGCCGGTGGTAGCCGCCATGAGTGGGATTGAATACATTGAAAAACATGTAATGCTTTCTGAAAAGGAAACAAAGTATGATCATTTCTCCAGCCTTACACCAGAAAGGTATAAAGCAATGGTGACTGAAGTGGAGCGATACAGCAGTTTAAAAGGAATGCCTTTTATCAATAAAAAAGAAGTACAGTATTTAGACAATACAATTATGATTCCGCTGCTGAATAAAAATAAACCTGGTGGCAGTGGTATCAGCCTGCACAAAGATTTTGTTTTTAGAAGGTCCGGCAAATCGGGATTAAATGTAAAGCAACTTGAAACATTGCAAAGCAACTGGCATTTGCTGGCCGTTGATGTAAAAGAGGGAGAAACATTGCAGCAATCTGATTTTAAAAAAGCTACTGTTGCCACCATCATTGCCTGCAGGTTAAAATCTTCGAGGCTGCAAAAAAAGGCCTTACTAAAAATTGGAGATTTACCTTCAGTAGAATACTGCATTGCCAGTGCATTGAAGTTTGAAAATGTAAATCAAACTATTTTAGCTACTTCTGTTTTGGAACAGGATGCAGAACTGGAAGCCCATACTTACAATGATGCTGTAGTATTTCATAAAGGCGATCCGGAAGATGTGATTCAGCGGTATCTTGATATTGCCATTCCATTGAAAGTAGATGTCATCATTCGTGTTACGGCAGACAATCCTTTTATTGATAATGAGGTTTGCCAGATTTTACTCAACGAACATTTTAAATCCGCCGCCGATTATACAACAGCAAAAGAAGCGGCCGTAGGAACCAACCTGGAGATAATAAATGTACAGGCATTGAGAAAAGTAAAAGCTAATTTTCCTTCCGCCAATTATTCGGAATACATGACTTGGTATTTCCAAAATAACCCGGAGCATTTCACTCTCCATTTTGCAGCGTTGCCTGCAGAGCTGGTAAGAAATTACAGGATGACACTGGATCATCAGGAAGACCTGGATATGTACAATGCCATCGCCGATTATTTTAAAGACAAAGGCATCAAACAATTTACGCTGAGGGATATTTACAAATATCTTGATGAGAACCCCGAAGTTGCCGGGTTGAATAGTAACATTGGTATCCGATATAAAACAGATGCAGTATTAATTGAAACATTAAACAGGGAAACAAAAATAAAATGATAGTTGCTGATAATTTAAAAGATATATTTAACCGGGAGGAGGATAAAAATATTATCCTGGCTATTGAAACATACCTGGCACAGAACCCCGGGCTCATCAATTTTAAACCCGGCAATAAAGCAATGATCGCCAACGGCATTGCAGCAATTGCGATAGAGGCTGAAAGTGGCACAACAAATAAAAATTTACTGGAAGCACATAAAAAATTCTGCGATT
Organism: Chitinophagaceae bacterium; assembly: GCA_031371545.1. Taxonomy (GTDB): domain Bacteria; phylum Bacteroidota; class Bacteroidia; order Chitinophagales; family Chitinophagaceae; genus Ferruginibacter. Next base: position 39,596 of record JANMJU010000114.1, on the reverse strand, counting down.
TACATTATACCCTACAAGGATCTGATACCATAGCATACAAGCCTGTCAGTAATTGCAGCCACATCAATAAAAGCTACAATGAACAAGGCGACTATGTTCTCTATGACGAAGCCCCGGACAATACGCTGACGGTAGCACCGGGAAATTTCTGTTTTATTCCCAATGAATTTGCTCACATGGCTTTGTATGATAGCCATGGTTCAGTAAGTAAACTGGTATTTAAAATACCGGTGCTTTAACAATGCATAAAGTATATATAAGGGCCGATGCCGGCACATCCATTGGGCTGGGGCATGTAATTCGTTGTGTGGCGTTGGCACAAATGTTGAAAAACGATTTTGACATTTGTTTTTTTTGCCTGGCAGTTCCTGATAAAATTGCAACAGCATTGGCGGAGGAAAATTTTAAACTCAAATACATTACTGCAGAGAGTGATTTTTTAAATACGTTGCAGCCTAAAGATATAGTGGTGCTGGATGGTTACGGGTTTGATACCGACTATCAGAAAAAAATAAAAGATGCTGGTGCATCATTGGTTTGTATAGATGATTTGCATGATAAAGAATTTTATGCAGACCTTATCATTAATCATGCTCCCGGTGTTAGCCAGCGTGATTATAAAGTTCAGGGGTACACACAGTTTGCTTTAAGTCCGGCGTATGCACTTTTGCGTAGCCCGTTTTTAAAAGCTGCTTTATTAAACCGGAAGGTTGAAGAAATTGACACTGTGCTTATTTGTTTTGGTGGTGCCGATAATAAAAATTTAACCAAACAGGCATTGGCTGCAACAATAAATGTTGGGGAGTTAAAAAAAATAAATGTTGTTTTGGGAGCTGCTTATTTGCAGGAAGATACATTAATGGAATTGGTAAGTTCAGATAAACGAATTGAATTGTACCGTTCATTGAGCGATAAAGAAATGCTTTCTATTATGCAGCAGTCTGATGCAGCCATTGTGCCGGCAAGTGGCATTTTGTTTGAAACACTGGCCGCAGGCTGTATCGCTTTTTCAGGTTATTATGTAGATAATCAACAGGCCATTTACAATGGTTTCAAAGCATTAAATGCTATTGTAGATTTAGGCAATTTTGAAAACTTGGATACAGAGATTATTTCAAAAATTTCAACTGGCAAAGTATCAACACAAAAAGTCATTGATGGCTTATCAGGAACAAGGCTACTCAGCATATTCAAATCATTAGCAGCATGAATATAGCTTTCTTGGCATCGGGTAATTTAGGGCTTGCTACCATAGAAACATGCAGCAAAAATTTCCGTCCGCAATTTATTGCTGCCGACAGCCATTCTGCATCCATCATTGATTATGCAGGCATACAGGACATCCCTCTGTTTAAAGGAAATCCAAGAAATGGCAGGCTGGCTGAATTTATGAAGCAGTTTGAAATAGATGTACTGCTCTCTGTAAATTATTTATTTATTGTGGAAAAGGATGTAATTGATTTGGTAAAATATCCAATCAATTTTCATGGCAGCCTTTTACCCAAGTACCGTGGCCGGACGCCACATGTGTGGGCAATTATCAACAACGAAATTAAAACAGGAGTAACAGCCCACATCATTGATGATGGCTGCGATACAGGAGACATTGTTTTGCAAAAAGAAGTAATAATAAATGATACCGATACCGGGGCGATGATATTAGAAAAATACAAACCATTGTATCCGGAAATGATTTTTGAAATGATTGCCGCAGTAAAAAATAATGTGCTGGCAAAAAAAAATCAGGATCATGAAAAAGCTACTTACTTTGGAAAAAGAACGCCAGATGACGGAGCGGTTAACTGGCACTGGCAAAAAGAAAGGATCCGCAATTGGGTAAGGGCGCAGGCTTACCCTTATCCCGGCGCTTTCTCTTATTTAGATGGCAATAAGATCACAATAGATTCAATTGAATATTGCGATCATGGATTTACCGATACAGACAGCAACGGATTAATTTTAGCAACCGTGCCAGATATAATTGTAAAAACAACAAACGGTGCTATTAAATTAAATACCATCCGTGAGGGCAAAACCAATTTTATAAAAGGAAAAATTTTAGGATGATAAACATCGGCGGATTTGAAATAAGCGATACCAGCAAAACATTTATTATAGCAGAATTGTCTGCCAATCACAACCAGGATAAGCAGATTGCTATTGATACCATCAGGGCAGCAAAAAAGGCCGGCGCTGATGCTATCAAATTTCAAACCTACACACCGGATACCTTAACAATAGATTGCCCGAATGAATATTTCCAGATTGGACATGGAACATTGTGGGATGGTAAAACGCTGTACAGTCTTTACAAAGAAGCCTACACACCATGGGAATGGCACAAAGAATTATTTGAAGTGGCAAAACAGGAAGGCCTTATTTGTTTCAGCAGTCCCTTTGATAAAACGGCGGTTGATTTACTGGAGCAACTTGATGCACCGGCGTATAAAATTGCTTCTTTCGAAATACAGGACATTCCACTAATTGAATATACCGCTAAAAAAGGCAAGCCCATTATCATTAGCACAGGGATTGCCACCGAAGAAGATATCAGGCTTGCAGTAGATACCTGCAGGGCTGCCGGTAATAATCAGATTATTTTATTAAAATGCACTTCCTCTTATCCGGCTCCCATTGAGCTGGCTAATTTGAAAACGATGGTTGATCTAAAAACAAAGTTCAATGTACTAACAGGGTTGTCCGATCATACAATGGGAAATATTGTTCCTATTGTAGCCACTGCTTTAGGCTGCAGGGTGATTGAAAAACATTTTATTTTAGACAAAGCCATTGGAGGCCCCGATGCCGAATTTTCATTAAACCCGGAAGAGTTTGCAGCTATGGTTACTGATGTACGCAAGGCAGAACTGGCATTAGGTACAGTATCTTACGATGTGCCTGAAAAAATTCAGCAGAACATAAAATTTGCCCGGTCATTATTTGTGGTGGAAGATATAAAGGCTGGAGAAACCATTACAGAAAAAAATGTCCGTTCCATCAGGCCGGGCTATGGCCTGCATCCAAAATATTATAATGAAGTGTTGGGAAAAAAAGTAACAGCAGATTTGCAGAGAGGCACACCACTGAAATTGGAAAGTATCGAGCTGTAATTAGAAAGATAAAAAATTGAAAGTTCTACTATTAACAGACTCCCTCTCCCTGCCCCGTAAATACGAGGGAGGTGTTGTATTATGGGAGGACACTTATTTCTCACAACTGAAAAAATATTTTCCGGATGTGGAGTTTGTTTTACTGGCAATGGGAGGTATTACCATTACACAAATTCAACTGGCATTAAATTATTATACCCAGGTAAATCCTGACATGGTCATTTTGCAATCAGGTATTGTTGATTGTGCCCCCCGTGCTTTGGGACAACTGGAACAACAAATCATCATGAAGCTCCATTTGTTCCGGCTTGTACATCCGCTCACAAAATTTCTGCGAAAACTCAGGAACATCAATTACACCAGTCCAAAATTTTTTGAAGAAACATTGCTTAAGATAAAAAATACTTTCCCCGGCAAACCATTTATTGGTATTGGCATATTGCCGGGTTGTGAAGCATACGATGCTAAAGTGCCCAAGGTCTCTCAAAAAATTACTGCCTACAATAGTATCATTGCAAAGCATACCATTTATGTTGATAACACTGATTTTCCAAGAGAAGGGATCATCAGCGATTTTCATCACATGAATGAAATTGGGCACCGCATCATATTTCAAAAACTGGTGCCCCTGGTAGAAAAATATAAAACCTCTTTGAACTTTTGATTCCCAAAATAAGCAGCCTTTTTAATGCTGTAAAAGATAAGAATGGTACCGGCAGAATGGTGGCTTTTATGAGCCTTTCCAGTTTGCTGGCAAATGTATTAACGATTGTTTCGGGCTTGCTGATAGCCCGGTGGTTGCTGCCGGAGGAGCTTGGATTGTTTACCAGTTTTAATGTACTCACCAGTTATATTATCCTCGTACAATTAGGTGTGCCCAGTGGCCTCAGCAGGCAACTTCCTTTTTATATGGGAAGCAAAGAAGAAACTAAAGCCAGGCAAACAGCCGCAGTTGCCAATCACTGGGGTTTGATAACCGGGCTTGCCTGTTTTGGGCTATCCCTGGCAGTTGTTGTTTATTTTCTAGCCGTAAAAAATTATTTTTTTGCAGCAGGTACTTTTGTTATTGGCATCTCTGCATTCCAGGGGTTGTATGTAACCAAATACCTGAAAATATTATACCGCTCCAACAATGATTTTAATAAATTATCCCTCATTGATATTATTGGAGCACTTGTATCTTTCGCCGGAATTTTTTTAGTATGGGAGTATAAATTTTACGGACTTTGTATGAGGGCCGTTATTTCTGTGGTCATTGATTTGATATTGGCATATCAATGGCGGCCAATAAAAGTAAAATACAAATGGGATAAAAATTATTATAAAGAGCTAATGAAAATTGGGTTCCCTATTTACTGGGTTGCCAATATTTATTCATTGTGGCCAATGGTACAGCGTACAGTAGTGGTTAGCCTCGGTGGCACCAAAGCCCTTGGGCTTTTTTCTTTAGCGGTGATTGTAGAAACCGGTATGAAGACACTTACCAATGCCATCAGCAATATCAGTTTTCCTAAAATGGCTTTTGCCTGGGGGCAGGGAGCCTCTTTTATTAAACTGCTGAAAGTTCCTCTAAAGCCAATGATAGTATCTGTAATAGTAAATACTGTAATGGCTGTTGCAGGATGGTTTCTGCTGCCTTTTTTTGTTCAAAAATTATTGCCTAATTATATTGAGGGAACAAGGGCTGCACAATGGATGTTGTGGGTAGGCTGGTTAGGCAGCTTTTCTGTTTTTTCAAATGTGTACATGGTGATACAAAAAAATATGGATCGCTTATGGTCCTACATTGCAGGTATAGCTGCCTGGCTGCTGGTGTGCTTTGTTATGTATCGCATTATTGGTTTCAATATGGTGATATTTCCCATCGCCACATTGATAGGATATTTATTTATCTACCTGGTAGATGCAGTTAATTTCAGGCGCTACTATTTATTTTTTGTAAACAGGCACAGCCAAAATATTGCTGCAAAATAATTCGTATTGATGTTGAACGGAATCACTCAGTTTTTTTTAAAAAAAGAAATCATCCTGATTGTAAAACATCGAAACAGCACCCCTCTTATCAATGAGGCCAATAAAGCAAAATATATTTTTATAAGCCCCCTCATCTTTTGGAAATCAACAGCCATTTTTGGCCGCAATTCAAAAATAAGGTACAGGGTAATGGCTGTGATCCTGAATATTATTTCTCCAAAATATATCATTAACATCAACTGGATCACCCGGCTGGATACATTGTATTTTGTATGGTGTAAACAACAGCAGAAAAAATTTATCGTCGTGCAGCATGGCTCTTACGTGGCAGGATTAATAACAGATATACCCCACCGGGTTGCCAAGTGCAATATTTTTTTAGCCTGGAGTGAGTACTTTAAAGAAACCTTAGAAAAATATAATAAAGGGAAAAAACTGGATTGTATTGTTTGGGGCAATCCTGTTTACAATCAATACAACCGGGATACATTTTCTTACAAACCGGAAGCAGGAATTAAAATTTTGGTAGCCCCGTCACTGCTTACAGGCGAAAGGCAGAAAAGCTGCAATACCCTGCTAAAAAAACTGTATGAACTGGGTTTTGATGTAACGGTGAAAGAACATGTCTATCAATCTGTAAGGTCAGCTTCTATAGATGGGTATGCAAAAGTGGGCGGCGACCTGTTTTCAATTTTAAAAGCACAAATTTTTGATATTGTTATTACCGATGTTTCATCGGCTATGAATGATATTATTTTTTTTAAGACAAGAGCCATTTTTTTCTCCCCTCCGGGAAACCAGGATTTTTATATTGAGAATGTGTATTCCCAGTTTATGAAAAATATGGCTCTTGATATTGACAGTGTAAACAGCAGACAGAGTTTTACAGATTATATTGATATCAATGCACAGGAAAATTTGTTGAAATATTTAGTATCTCCCGGAAATAATAATTTAGAAAGACTTTAATGAATATTTTATTTTTCTGGACCATCCCTTTTAAAAATGCAGGAGGTGTGGGTGCTGTTACTGCAAAGTTGGCGCAGGAATTTATTAAGAGAAATTTTTGCGTACACTATCTTTCATCAGGAACCGGTGATAGTTATGAAGACTATGGGGTTACGCAATCCTTCTTTCCGGCTGCTGCTGCATCAGATAAGAATGCAGGCATTTCTTTTTTTCGTAAATACATAACCGATCACAACATCGGGGTTATCATCAATCAATCAGGTATTGATATAAGTACTTTAAAAATTATTGATGCAGCACAATTAACCGGCGTAAAAGTTATTTCAGTACATCATAACTGTATCACTTGTTTGCAGGAGAATTATGTTCACATCATTAAAGAAAGCCTGAAGGATAAAATTTATTTTCCTTTAATCAACAACTACTTTGGTATCCGGATTTTAAAATACCTGAACAAAAAAAAGTACCGGGTATTTTTCGAATACCTCGTTGCTAAGTCTGATAAACTTGTTTTATTGTCGAAGCATTTTATACCGGAATTAAATACATACCTCAATCATTTTCCTGAAGAAAAAGTTACAGGCATACCCAACCCGGCATCATTTGACATTGCTGAAAATGCTGAAAGCAAAAAAGAAAACAGGATAATCTATGTTGGTAGAATAGAGTATGTACAAAAGCAGGTTAACTTGTTATTAGATTTGTGGAAAATGATTTCAGCACAGCATCCAGGCTGGCACTTTGATATTGTTGGCGAAGGCAGTGCCCTTGTAGGTTTAAAACAAAGGGCAATTAATGAAAATCTTCAAAATATTTATTTTTATGGGCAACAGGATCCCCGGCCATTTTTGGAAAAGGCTAAATTTTTTACCATGACTTCTTCATTTGAAGGTTTTGGAATGGTGCTGGTAGAAGCCCAGGCTTATGCTGCGGTGCCATTTGCTTTTAACTGTTTTAGCGCCATTGAGGATGTGATTAAAAATATGAAGGATGGGGTAATTATTAAACCCTTTGATTTAAATGAGTATGCACTGACACTTTCTGCATTCATGAAAAATGAAAGTTTAAGACAAGAGATGGCAATAAATGCACAAAGGGCAGTAGGAAAATATCATGTGGAAAAAGTTGCAAATAATTGGATAAGCTTATTTGAAAGCATAAAGAAAAATAAGGTATGAGAAAGGGTAACGCAACGCCATTATTTTTATTGAGCATCATTTTTCCAGGTATTGGGTTTTTGTTATCCATCCGGAAAATATGGAATAAGCAGTACCAGAAAATAATTTTGTTATTTGCTTTTTGGTTAGGGTTTACCGCTTTCTTTTTTGGCGGAGATATTCTGGAGTATAAAAATGCTTTTCCAATAACAGGTAAGTACACCTGGAATTCTTATTTTTACCTGGTAACAAATTCATTTTCTGAAGACCGGCTTATTTTATACCCCGATAATGTAGTGAACTCAAAACCGGATATTTATGCACTGACTTTACAGTTTATCATATCCAGGTTTACCGATAATGAAAGATGGTTCTTTGGTTTTGTATCATTGATCTACGCCTTCTTGTTTTTGAGATTTATTAATGAGGTCCTCGTCTTTTCAGGGATGAACAAAACAAAACCCTGGCGATTCTTTTTTACCTGCTTATTATTGATAGTGCCATTTTATGTAGGGCTTACAGGGGTCCGATTTTGGACAGCCCTGTTTTGGTTCATGCTCTTCACCATGAAATATATCCGAACGAAGCAGCCCCTTTTTATTGCATTGGCTGCCATTTCAATTTTAATACACTACACATTTATGTTCCCCGTAGGGGTGTTGCTCATTTACCGGTTTTTAAATATTTCTAATGCAGCCAAGAAAGTACTGGTAATACTTTCACTTATCTTCTTTACTATTTCCACCACTACCGGTTTGCTGGGATATGCAGGCCAGGCACTGGATTTATTTGAAGACAGTTCAGTAAAAACAGTTGCAAGCAGCTATACAGACGAGGATAACCTGTTAGAGAAACAGCAGGATGCAGACACTGCGAACTGGTATGTAAAGGTGAAACAGGCATTGGTTACTTATTCCTTTATGGGAATATTTTTGTTAGAATTTTTTGGAGTTTTTAAATGGCGTACCAATAAATACCTGGATAGCTGGTACTCCCTGTATGTATTGTTTTTTTGTATTGCCTCCTTTACATTTGGCTTGGGTTCATTGGGCAGGTTTATGTATATTTTTTTCCTCCTTTCCGTTATCAGGTTACTAATTGTATCCAGTATTAATTATAGGAACAGCTATATTAAAATTGTTATGTACTGGCTGTTTCCTGTAATGCTCATTCATGTTTTGGTAAGCTTCCGGGCAGGTTTTTATTATATTGATCCTTTGTTGTTTGTTGGAAACCCGGTGGTATATTTTGTGGTGCACTCCACACAAAGTCTTTCTGAATTTTTAGTAGGCCATTAAAGCGAAAGAACAAAGCTTCACCCTTACATTTTTCAAATATAGATCAATACTTTGATTGCAAAACTAAAAGACAGGCTGGTACAAAATGCTGTCAATTTCACCGGGTGGGAAACTAACCGGAAAATTGTAGTGATTGAATCTGATGACTGGGGTATGATAAGGATGGCTTCTAAAGAAGCTTACCAACGTTTTGTTCAAAAAGGTTATCCTGTTCAAAATTGTGAATACAACAGCAACGATGCATTAGAAAGCAATGATGACCTTGAGTTGTTACTGCAGGTATTGCAATCTGTAAAAGACAGCAATGGTAATCCTGCTGTCATCACTACCAATACGATTGTAGCCAATCCTGATTTTGAAAAGATAAAAGCTTCTGGTTTTCAGGAATATTTTTTTGAGCCGTTTACCAAAACGCTTGCCCGGTATCCTGCACACGACAAGGTGCTGGAGTTGCACAGGGAAGGGATCAAAAAAAAAATGTTGCAGCCACAGTTGCATGGCAGGGAACATATCAATATACCCAACTGGTTAAAAGCATTACAGCAAAATGAAACCATTGCAATGGATGCTTTTGAAGAAAATATGTTTACCGTTTCAAAAGGAGGAAAGTCCAATTGCAACAAAGAATATCTGGATGGCTTTGGAACATTTACCAATGATGCATTGCAACAATTAGAGGGAGTGGTAAAAGATGCAGCTAATTTGTTTGAAGAAATCTGGGGCTTTCGTTCCAGCTCTGTAATAGCACCCTGCTATACCTGGCATACCGGTGCAGAAAAATATTTTCATCAAAACGGCATCCGATTTATGCAGGGGGGAAGGGTGCAGAATGAACCGAACCTGTTACAGGGGCAAGGGTATATACGCAAGCGCCACTATACCGGGCAGCGAAATAAACTGGGACAAATTTATCTGGTAAGAAATGCCGCATTTGAGCCAAGCTCAAATCCTGGCTTTGATTGGGTAAGCACTTGCCTGGCCGAAATAAAAAATTCTTTTTTATGGGGTAAGCCAGCCATCATCAGTGCCCACCGGTTAAATTTTATTGGTTATATCAATCCACAAAACAGGAGCAACAATCTTTTGTTATTGACACAATTATTAAAAAAAATAAAGCAGCACTGGCCACAGGTTGAGTTTTTATCCACCGACAAATTGGGTGATTTAATAAGTTCAAACAAATGACAGGTATTACCACTGTAGCTGCTTTTAATAACTGGAAAATAATTGCCACGGATATTCTGGTGTTATTGCTGGTATATTTTATTCCGGCGCTTACTCACCTCAGCCCGTTCCCACTCTATTATTTAGATCCAATGCGGATGTTGTTGTTTGCAGGATTTTTAGTGAGCCGCAATCATACCAATGGTTATTTACTGGCTGTTACCATCCCGATTTTTTCAACATTGGTTACGGGGCATCCGCCTTTTTATAAAGCAGTATTAATTTCAATAGAGCTGTTTATAAATATTGGTTGTTTCAGCTTTCTTGTAAACAAAATAAAATGGAATCCCGGTATTATATTTTTGCTGAGTGCTATTGTAAGCAAACTCTTTTACTACGGTTGTAAATATATTTTTATTCGCCTGGCATTAATAGATGGTGGCTTAATTGCTACCAGTATTTTAATACAGTTGCCGGTCATTATTTTTTTATCATTGATGTTTATGTTTTTTTATAAAAAACAGCAGCAGGCATAACCGCTTTATGAACAACTTTGTAAATATCAAATCAGTTTACAACAATAACCAGGAGCGGCAGATACCTTTCTTAAAAGAGTTGTACAGTAACAGGGAACTGCTGATAAAAAATATTGCAGAGCTAGCTGGTGCTGTTTTGAATGAGGCATCACTGAATGGGAAAAGGATACTCTTAAAACCTAACTGGGTAAGGCATTCCAGAAAAGAAGCCGATGAAATATGCCTGCGTACCCACGATGGTTTTGTACTGGCAGCATTGGAATATGTGTTGCAGTTTTCACCCAAAGAAGTGGTGATAGGCGATGCCCCGGTGCAGGGCTGCAAGTGGAATAAAATGATGAGCCCCTTGTTGATAAAATCCGTGGAGGAACTGCAGGAAAAATACAAAATACCGGTAACCATCAAAGATTTTAGAAGGGTAACCTTTGATGACCGGTCAAATAATATAACCGAAGAACGCAAGCCATTGAGCGATTACCAAATATTTGATATTGGTAAAAAAAGTTACCTGGAACCGGTAACAGATACTAAAAAAAATAAATTTCGTGTTACTGTATATAACCCCGACAGGTTTTTAGAGTCTCACACGGAAGGGATGCATAAATATTGCATTACAAAACAGTTGTTTGAAGCAGATGTGGTGATTTCACTACCAAAAGTAAAAACACATCAGAAGTCGGGCATTACAGCCGCATTAAAAAATATTGTTGGCTTAAATGGCGATAAAGATTTTTTACCACATCACCGGCTGGGTGGTGCTGCCATAGGTGGCGATTGCTATCCCGGCGGAAATATTTTCAGGTATTGGTCTGAGCTTTGCCAGGACAATGCCAACCGCAACAAAGGAAAAAAAATGTATTGGTTCTGGCTAAGGCTGGCATCCCTGCTGTGGCGTATTTCGTTTCCTAAAAAAGTACACCAGGTGGCAGCCGGCTGGTATGGTAATGATACTACCTGGCGCATGGTACTCGATCTTAATACGATTGTATATTTTGGCAGGGCCGATGGTACCATTGCAGATACGCCACAAAGATCTTTTTATAGTTTGTGCGATGGTATCACTGGCGGCGATGGCGATGGACCATTGGATCCGGATCCATTAAATTTAGGAGTGATAACATTTACCAACGACTCTGCCTGGAACGATGTATGCCTGGCAATGCTGATGGGTATGGATATTGATTATGTGCCGCTGCTGGTAAATGCAAAAAAGTTTATTCCAGGCAACAAGCCGGTTATTAGTTTTAATGGAAAAATAGTAGAACTATCTTTTTTAAAACAACATGCTGTATCAGCAGTAATGCCACCAGGGTGGCTTAATTATTTGCAGGCAAAAAAATGAAAATAGCGATTCATCCAACCAAAAGCAGTTTCGATCAGCAATGGATACCTTATTGCAAAGAGAACGGCATTCCTTTTAAAATAGTGGATTGTTATGCAGATGATATCATGCAGCAACTGCAGGATTGCGATGCATTAATGTGGCATATTAATCATGCCAGTCCGAAAGATATGGTGATGGCAAAACCACTTTTATATGCCCTGCAGCAAACTGGTAAAATTGTATTCCCTGATTTTAATACTGCCTGGCATTTTGATGATAAACTAGGACAAAAATATTTGCTGGAAGGGCTGAATGTACCGCTGGTGCCGGTACATATTTTTTATGAAAAAGAAAAAGCTCTAGATTGGGCTGCAACCACTACTTTCCCTAAAGTGTTTAAGCTCCGTGGTGGTGCCGGATCGGCCAATGTAAAGCTGGCTCATACTAAAGAGGCTGGCATCCGGTTTATTAAACAGGCATTTGGAAATGGATTTAAAGCTTATAACGGATGGGAGAACCTGCAGGAAAGATTACGATTGTTTAAAAAAGGAAAAACAGACAGCAAAAATGTATTAAGGGGCATTGTAAGACTGGCGTATCCACCTGCTTACAGCAAAGTGGCTGGTAAAGAAAACGGGTATGCTTATTTCCAGGATTTTATACCCGGCAATGATCACGACATACGGGTAGTGGTGATAGATGAAAAAGCGTTTGCCATCAAACGGATGGTGAGAGATAATGATTTCAGGGCATCCGGCAGTGGCACTATTTTGTATGATAAAACATTGTTTAGAGAAGAGCTGATACGGCTTACATTTGATATAGCGGCAAAAGTAGAAAGCCAGTGCTTTGCAGTAGATTATGTGTTTGATAATGGTAAGCCATTGGTGGTGGAATTCAGTTATGGCTTTACCCAAAAAGGATATGATGATTGCCCGGGCTATTGGGATAAAGATTTAAACTGGCATGAGGGAAGTTTCAATCCACAGGCCTGGATGGTAGATGGGTTGATAAAAAAAATAAAGGCAAAAACAGTTGATGGAAAAAGTGGTGGCCAATAATTTAAAATAAAAGCAATAAAAATTTGGATCAAACAAAAAAAATAAAAATTTGCCTTGTCATCCCATCACTGGAGCCGGGAGGAATGGAAAGGGTGATGTCTGAACTGGCTAACCAGTTTGCAAAAAATGACGGCATTGATTTACATATTGTATTATATGGATCGAACAGAAAAATATTTTACGCTTTACCGGAAAATATAACGATTCACAAACCCAACTGGAAGTTTGATAATTCCAGGCGGGTGACACATGCTCTAAAAACATCTTGGTTCCTCAGAAAAAAAATAACTTCCCTCCAGCCGGATACCGTACTTAGTTTTGGCGAGCTATGGAATAATATTGTGTTGCTTTCTTTGTTGGGTACTGGCATCAGGGTGTATGTGTCCGACAGGTCGCAGCCCAACAAAGATTTAGGCTGGCTGCAAAATGGCTTTCGGCGGTGGTTGTATCCCCATTCGGCCGGAGTAATATTGCAAACAGAAAAAGCCAAAACGATTTACAACAAACATTACAAAAACCTGAACATAGAAGTAATCGGCAATCCTATCCGGGCTATTATAAATACTGATGCAGGGCTGGTAAGGCAAAATCAGGTTTTAATGGTGGGCAGGCTGGTAGCAGGAAAAAATCAGGAGAGGCTGATTAAAATATTTGCCCGTATTGATAACAAAGCCTGGAAACTGGTACTTGTTGGTGATGGGCTGCCTACACAAAACATAAAAGAAAAATTAATAGCGCTGACTGTAAAATTAGATGTGGCCGATAAAGTAGTTTTTGCCGGAGCACAACTCAACGTAGAGGAGTATTATTTAACCAGCAAAATTTTTGCATTCACTTCCAGTTCAGAAGGTTTTCCAAATGTGGTGGGGGAAGCTATGTCCTCAGGGCTGCCTGTTATTTCCTACGACTGCCAGGCAGGTCCGTCGGATATGATCAATGATTCTAAAAACGGTTTTTTGGTGCCGGTATTTGATGATTTGATGTTCGAAAACAGGCTGAAAAAACTGATGGATAATGAAGAAAGGTGTAAACAGTTTAGTAAGCAGGCTCAGGCAGATATCAAAAAATTCTCTGTGGAAGCAATCAGTAAACAGTTTTTTAGTTTTATTACAAGCGACCTTTAGCCTTCCCGTTACAAACTCGTTAACAAAACCAGCAGGGTTTTTACAATAGTTTCGTTACAATGATAAAAATTTTTGTTCAGCCAAAATATTGTTGAATAGAATTACTGAAAAAGGCATCCCGGTCTTTAGCAATTTTTATTGTTTTATGTACTATTGGTTGTATAATTATTTTTTGACCTGTTGGTCAGGAGATAACAGCAGTTTAATATCCTCAAAATTAGAAAATCACTTGCCCTTTTTATACGCAATACAAAAATTCAGTAAATACAACTTAATCTCAACATAATATGTGTGGAATTGCCGGCATTATAGCAAAAAAACAATTGTCTGAGGAGTATTATGACGCTTTTATTCACTCGAGCAAGCTAATGAACCATCGGGGTCCTGATTTTTGTGGAAAGGAACGTATTGGCAATGTTTTATTAATCCACTACCGGCTAAGTATCCTCGATTTAGATCCCCGTTCTCACCAGCCTTTTCATTCAGCAGATAAAAATCTTAGCTGTATTTACAACGGCGAATTATATAATTTCAAAGACTTAAAAAATCAATACCAGGTAGATACCCGTACTTCCAGCGACACAGAAATATTGGTAGAAACTTTTGCAAAAAAAGGAACAGCAGCGGTGCCTGAATGGAATGGGATATTTGCAACAGCCATATATGATAAAGCAAAGAATAGATTACACCTCATCCGTGACCGCTACGGAGTGAAGCCTCTGTATATCTACCAGGATGATTCTGTGATTTTGTTTGCATCAGAAGCAAAAGTGATCTATGATTATTTACCTGCATTACAAATAGATTATGATGGCCTTGCTGAATATATGTGGTATGGCAATACTGTTACCCAGCGTACCATTATTAAAGGCGTACAAAAAGTAGCCCCTGCCGGCATTATTGAAATTGATCTTACCAAAAACGAAATTTTGAATACCAGTGTGTTTTGGAAAAATCCAGGAACCATTACGCCGGAGGTTAAATTAAAAGAAGCCAGTCAGCAGGTAACACATTTATTAGAAAAGGCAGTGCAGAGACAATTAATGGCCGATGTGCCATTGGGTGTTTTATTAAGTGGAGGCATAGACTCATCTGCTATCGTGGCATTTGCCAGTAAGCATGCAGATAAAAAACTGGATACCTACACAGTAGAATACGATTACAATATAGGAGGCGAAAGTGAATTGGGTAGAGCAGCACTGGTGGCAAAAAAGTATAACACCAATCACCACGAGCTGAAAATAGAAGCAAAAAATATTACTGATACTTTTACAAAACTCGTGTTTCAGTATGACGAACCTTTTGCAGATGCAGCAAACATCCCCCTGTTTGAATTGGCAAAAGTTTGCAGCCTGGACAAAAAAGTTATTCTGCAGGGAGACGGCGGCGATGAATTTTTTGGTGGGTACCGTACTTACAATATATTAGACTGGTTATGGTTTTGGAAACCAGTTTCTAAATTAAGTTATCACTTTTTGCCAGACAAAAGATGGGCACAGCGTATGGAGCGGATGGCTTTTGCACTCAATCAAAAAAGCAATGCAGAACGGATGGCTCTGCTGATGACTCAGGATGTAACTTACCAATCACCTTATACCATATTGTCAGAAAGGGCACAGCAGCGAATGGAAATTACAGATCCATTTAATCCTTATTATGTAATGGAGGAGAAATTTAAGGATGAACCCTTGGTGCAAAAAATGCTGTATGCAGATGTTGAAATTTTGCTGCCTCACACATTTTTAGAAAAAGTGGATAAGGCAACAATGCTTTGCGGTGTCGAGGCAAGAGTGCCATTTTTGGATAATGAACTTACAGGATATGTGCTCGGTTTGCCGGCAAGCTTAAAAGTAAGCAATGGTGAAAAAAAATACCTTTTGAAAAAAGCATTGAAAGATATTGTGCCCGAGGAAATACTGTCGGGTAAAAAAAAGGGATTTGATGTACCTTATAAAGAATGGTTGAGAAAGGATTTATATGATTTGGCACAACAAATGTTTTCAAATCTTGACTCCAATGCTTTGTTTGATAAAAAGGAGCTGCTGAAACTGCTTGATCAGCATAAGAACAGGGTAACGGATGTAGGCAACCTGCTATGGAAAGCATTGGTAATAATAACCTGGCTTAAGATATACGAAAACAAGATAACTGTTTAAAAATTTTATCTCTCCGTATTAAGTTATCTCCAATAAAAAATTTGCAACCACAATTATTTATTTTTCTTAAGTGGGAGATTAATTAGTAATGCAATTAACTGTGAATACAGATAATACAAACGAAAAAAACACACCCCTCATCCTTGTTAATGCAGCAACCCTGCTTATTGGTGGCGGCATACAGGTGGGCTTGTCTTTTATTGAACATGCCAGCAGACTCAAAAGCGGCCAGCTGGATTTTATTTTTGTGGTATCGCAAGCCGTGTACGATAGCCTTTCTGTAAATCTGCAAAATGATAAGCGTACCATCCTATGCCCGGTATCGCCAGCCGGAATTTTGAATGGAAAAAAATCACGTTCTTTTTTAAAAAAAATAGAAAAGGATTATAAGCCGGATATTATTTACTCACTGGGTTTCCCTTCTTATGTAAGGTTTACAACGGTTGAAATAGGAAAATATACCAATCCCTGGGAAATTAATTCGCCACCGCTACCCTGGCATACCCTTACTTTTAAACAAAAAGTAAGAATGTTTTTAATGATACAATACAGGTTGCTGTGGGCCCGGCGGGCAAAGTATTTTGAAACACAAACTGCTGCTGCAAAGATTGGCATCGTAAAGCGGCTAAAGGTGCCAGGTAGTTGTGTAAAAGTTATTCCAAACTCTCCCAATCCACTTTTTATAAATGAAGCAGCTGCTGCCCGGCAAAGAGAGGAAGATGAAACCATTTATATTTTTTGTCTTTCGGCAGCTTACCGGCATAAAAATTTAGACCTGATTCCTAAAGTAGCAGCATATTTAAAAACCAATAACTTTCCCAATTGCAAATTTATCCTCACCATCCCCAAAGACGGCGAAATAAATACAGAGATAGCAGCAGCCAGCCAGCAACTGGGGGTTAGTGATATGGTGATTAATACCGGGCCTATAAAATTGCAGGAATGCCTACACTGGTATAAAAAAGCCGATGCAGTTTTCCTGCCTACTTTATTGGAAGTTTTTTCTGCCACTTATGTGGAAGCAATGGCGATGGCAAGACCAATAGTAACAACAGATCTCGATTTTGCCCATGATGTATGTGGCGATGCTGCACTTTATTTTAAACCTGCTGATGCCGTCTCTGCTGCAGAGGCATTGATAAAATTATTTAATGATAAAGAACTTGGTAACCAATTGACAGAACGGGGGCAAAATCAACTAGCCCTGTTTCCCAACCCAGAGCATAAACACCAGATGATATTTGACTGGCTTTACAGCATTGCAGGAAATGCCCCATTGCCGACCATTAAAAATTTCCCGTATACCACAGCTAAATAAGCCATCTTCAAATATAAAAACCCATATTTCCAAAATAGTATTTTATTTTGCTGAAAACCTCATAATAAAAATGACGACTAGAAAATACCAGATCTGTACAAAAACCATCATGGACACTTCCGATCCAAGGATTGTATTTGATGCAGAAGGAATCAGTGATTATTACTACAATTTTCATAAAAATATTTTACCCACCTGGCACACAGATGAAAGAGGAAAGGCGGAGTTAATGAAGATGGCGGAAAAAATAAAAAAAGAAGGTAAGGGAAAAGATTTCGACTGTATCCTGGGCCTGAGTGGTGGGCTCGACAGTTCTTATACGGCGTATGTAGCTACAAAAATTATGGGTCTCCGGCCACTGTTATTTCATGTAGATGCCGGCTGGAATACACAACAGGCGGTAGGTAATATTGAAAAATTAATTGATGGCCTTGGGGTAGATCTGTACACAGAAGTTATCAATTGGGAAGAGATGAAAGACTTGCAGGTAGCCTATTTCAGGGCACAGGGAGCCGGGCAGGATGCACCGCAGGACATTGCTTTTTTCTCCGCCCTGTACAAGTTTGCCGTAAAAAATAAAATCAAACATGTGCTCACCGGCGCCAACTATTCCACCGAATGTTGCCGTGAGCCAGAAGAGTGGGGCGGCTATCCAGGCATCGATAAAATTTTAGTAAAAGACATCCACAGTAAGTTTGGAAAAATTCCATTGAAGACTTTTCCGGTGGTGGACATTTTAACCTACAAAATTTATTACAAATATTTTTTAGGAATGGATATAGTAAAGCCGCTTAACTGTGTGCCTTACATAAAAAAAGATGCAGAGAAATTATTGGAAGACAAATTCGGCTGGCAAAAATTTCAGCACAAGCATCATGAATCCCGTTTTACAAGATTCTATGAAGATTTCTGGCTGCCCCGAAAATTTGGTTACGAAAAAAGAAGGGCACATTTTTCAAGCCTCATACTCACCAATCAAATGACCCGGGATGAAGCACTGGAAAGGATTTCAAGGCCAGAGCTAGATGAACAAACCCTTAAACAGGAGTTTGAATATGTAGCCCACAAATTAGGATTGACAGTGGATGAATTTCAAAAAATATTTGAAGGCCCCAACAAATCTTATAAAGATTACAGGAATAAACGGCATATCATTAACCTAGGTGCAAGAGCGATGACATTGTTTGGGTTAGAAAAAAGATTAATCAGATGATAGCAATCATTGATTATGGCATGGGCAATATCAGAGCCTTTGCAAACGTGTATAAAAAACTGGATATTCCCATTACCATTGCCCGTAATGAAACTGACCTGGCTGATGCTACCAAAATTATTTTACCCGGCGTAGGTGCGTTTGATCATGCGATGGGTAAACTGAACCAATCAGGTATGCGGTCAAAGCTGGAGGAATTGGTTATTGAAAAAAAAACACCGGTCATTGGAATTTGTGTAGGAATGCAGATGCTTGCAAAAAGCAGTGATGAAGGACAGTTGCCGGGTTTAGGCTGGATAGATGCAACAGTAAAAAAATTCGACATCACAAAAATACATTCCTCTACCCGGCTGCCACACATGGGCTGGAATGATGTGACTCCCCTGCAGCCGCTGAATCATTTATTTGACGGACTGGAAACGGAAGCAAAATTTTATTTTCTTCACTCTTATTATTTTGCCTGCAACCAACTTGCTGATGATATTGCAGAAGCTGATTACGGCGGCCCATTTTCCTGCGCTGTTAATCACCAGAATATTTTTGGTGTACAGTTTCACCCGGAAAAAAGTCACCAGTATGGGGTAAAACTTTTAGAAAATTTTTCAAAATTGTAACTATGCTGCGACCCAGGATCATCCCCTGTTTGCTGGTAAAAAATAAAGGCCTTGTAAAAACGGTCAACTTTGATCATCCCAAATATGTAGGCGACCCCATCAATGCTGTGAGGATTTTTAATGAAAAACAAACCGACGAACTGATGGTGTTGGAAATAGATGCCAGTGCTGAAAAAAGAGAACCCGATTATAAAATGATTGAGCACTGGGCTTCCGAATGCAGGATGCCGCTGAGCTATGGAGGTGGGATAAAAAATATTGACCAGGCATTAAGAATTTTTTCTTTGGGGGTAGAAAAAGTAGCGCTCAGTTCTGCCGCTATTGAAAACCCAAAATTGATAAGTGAAATTGCCACACAGGTGGGCAGCCAAAGTGTGGTGGTGGTGCTGGATGTAAAAAAGAAATTGTTTGGCGGATATGAAGTACATACCTACAATGGAAAAAAATATACCGGGAAAAATCCAGTTGATCTTGCAAAGCAGTTCGAAGATTTAGGCGCCGGCGAAATCGTTATCAACTCTATTGATCATGATGGAGTGATGAAAGGATACGACCTGGCATTGATAGAAAAAGTACGAAAAGCCATTACCCTGCCGCTGACCGTTTTGGGAGGTGCTGGCTCACTGAAAGATATTGGAGAACTGATAAAAAAATTTGGCGTAATCGGTGCTGCAGCAGGCAGCCTCTTTGTATTTAAAGGAGTGTACAAAGCAGTACTAATAAATTATCCTAACCCGGAGGAAAAAGATATTCTTATCAGGAACAACCAACAGGCATAGCCTGCTTATCCAACAAAAACCATTTGCCAATACCTCATGCTTTTTAATTCTTTTAGCTTTGCTATATTCTTCCCCATCGTTTTTATTCTGTATTGGTTTTTTGCCAAAGGCAATTTAAAAATTCAGAATATCCTGCTGCTGGTTGCCAGCTATTTTTTTTATGCCTGCTGGGATTACAGGTTTCTTTTCCTCCTTATTTTTTCCACGCTCTTAGATTATTTTACCGGTATCAAAATGAGTGACGCCACCACCCGTCACAATAAAAAATTTTGGTTTTGGACAAGCGTAATAATCAATCTCGGTTTTTTAGGAATTTTTAAATACTACAATTTTTTTGCAGCTTCTTTTGCTGAGTTTATTGCCCACTTTGGCCTGCATGTAAATATCTGGACCTTGCAGGTGATACTGCCGGTAGGTATTTCTTTCTATACTTTTCATGGCCTTAGTTATGTAATTGATATTTACAACGACAAGATAAAGGCAGAAAAAAACTTTGTAGATTATTCCGTTTTTGTAAGTTTTTTTCCATTGCTGGTGGCCGGCCCAATAGAAAGGGCAACACATCTTTTGCCGCAGATTAAGCAAAAGCGTTTGATGGATTATGAAAAAGCATCCAACGGAATTTTCTTAATTCTTTGGGGATTGTTCAAAAAAATTGTCATTGCTGATAATTGCTCACCCTTGGTGGAAGATATATTTGCCTCAAAGGACATGACTGGCAGTACCCTGCTGATGGGGACTATTTTATTTGCCTTTCAAATTTATGCAGACTTCAGCGGCTACTCCGATATAGCCATTGGCGCTGCAAAATTGTTGGGCATCGATTTGATTACAAATTTTAAGTTTCCTTATTTTTCAAGAAACATTGGTGAGTTCTGGAGAAGATGGCATATTTCTTTGTCCACCTGGTTCAGGGATTATTTATATATCCCATTGGGCGGTTCCAAAGCAGGCAAATGGAAAAGTATCCGCAATGTGTTTATCATTTTTATTGTAAGCGGATTTTGGCATGGCGCCAACTGGACTTTTATTATTTGGGGAGGCATTCATGCACTGCTTTTTCTGCCTTCTTTTTTAATTGGCAACAATAAAAAATATCAAAAAAGTATTATCAACCCTTCAGGTGTTGTGAATGCGTTGAAAGAGTTCAGCCAGATGCTCTGGACTTTTGGAGCCGTTTGTTTTGCATGGATATTTTTTCGGGCCGTTTCATTATCAGAAGCTTTTTCATTTATCAGGCGCATGTGCAGCAAATCACTTTTATCTGTACCCAAATTAATGGGAGAACAAAATACAGACTTGTTGATTTGTATGGCCGCCATTACCGTATTACTGTTAGTAGAATGGCGGCATCGGAAAAAAGAATTTGTATTTGAAGGGATATGGAAAAAAAATATTTGGTACCGCATTGCGGTGCTTGTGGTCATCATCACTTCTGTTTATTATTTCACCGGCAAGTCGGCAAGCTTTATTTACTTTCAATTTTAAAGTAGCATGAAAAAATTCTTGAAAGACCTTGCTGTTTATCTTGTAGTGGCTGCTGCTTTGCTGTTGTTGTTTATAAATGCACAGCCATTTTTAACAAGGGCTTTGCCTAACGATTACAGCAGGCACCATGTAATAGTAGATGCTTTAAAAAATAAAGCGGCCAGTCCAGAGATAATAATATTGGGAGATAGCCGTACCATGTTTGGTGTAGATGCAAAAACAATCAGTAATAATTTACCGAATAAACCACTGGCTTATAACCTGGCTTCTGTAGGTCAATCTTATTTTGAAAGCTGTTATTTTATTTCCGCTGTTCCTGCCAGTACCCGGCACATCATCCAGTTTATAGGATATACCGCTTTCAGGGAACCAAGAACGGATTTCAATATTGATAAGGCGATGAGCATGATGATGAATGGTTACAAGGTTGATACTGTTACCCGGCAGCTGATAGGAAAAGTAAATCCATATTTTGATAAAAGCATTACCGCTGTTGCTTTTGAAGGAAGGATCATTTTAAAAAGTTCACTACATGTATTGTTAAGGTCTGTGCTGGATAACGAAACCTTTGCAGACAATTACAGTGATTTGTATTTTCCACATATTTATACCACCAACAGGCATCCTCAATATCCTTTTTATAAAGTACCCTGCGATCTTGATACCATGTCGGTTAATCCATATACAGTAGCTTTGGCAAACCGGGTGG
Organism: Chitinophagaceae bacterium; assembly: GCA_031371545.1. Classification (GTDB taxonomy): domain Bacteria; phylum Bacteroidota; class Bacteroidia; order Chitinophagales; family Chitinophagaceae; genus Ferruginibacter. Next base: position 17,602 of record JANMJU010000114.1, on the reverse strand, counting down.
ATCATTTTTTGCAACAAAAAAATATTCAATACCACATTGTGATGTTGCCGGTAAATCCAGATATCTGTGTGTTTGATAAAAGCAAGGCAGCAACATACATAGCACAATTAAAAAATGCAATGCCCGGTATTGATTTTATAAATTTAACCGGGGCGCTTGACAATACACAGTTTTATGATGCAGAACACCCCAATAAAAAAGGAGCAAAAATAATTTCTTTAATGGTGGCTGATAGTTTAAAGAGCAGGTAACACCGAACGAAGAAAAATAATTACACAAACACTATCCTAAAAAAATTACCAACATGGACGCAGTTGAATTACATGATACCAATGCCGGAGCTTTCAGAAAAAGGTATGATGACAAAGACAGTTTTAAAGACCGCCTTTCTATCTGGATACAATTGTTCAATACTTATTTCCAGGCAAACAGTTCGGTAATAGAATTGGGCTGTGGCCCGGGATTAATGGCTAAAGAAATTATCGCCATGGGAAATCAATTGCATGCCATAGATGGCTCTGAAAAAATGATTGAGAAGGCAAAACAGGAAGTGGGGCCTTCTGATAAAATACAATTTACAGAAAGCTATATTTCAAAAGAATTTCTTTCTCATTTTCCTTCAGCCAATTATGATCATGCTGTTTCATCAAGTGTTTTAGAATACATCAAAGAAGCAGGTGACGTTATTGAAGAGGTTAACAGGATACTTAAACCGGGAGGCACATTTATTTTTTCTATTCCCAACAAACAAAGTTTATTCAGGATTACAGAAACAATCACTTACCGTCTTTTTGGTAAGCCGGGTTATCGGAAATATTTATACACGCTTTTATCAGAAGCAGATATTTTACAACTGGATGGCAAGGGCTGGAAAGTGGAACAAATAATTTTCCAGGGGCATGTGCCATACTATTCTGCTATCACCAGTTTTTTACCCAACAAGTATCAAAAGCCGATGATGATTGTCATCCTTAGAAAAAAATAATTATCAATTCTGTCGATTGAAAAACTTATTTACCTCACTTAAAAATACCCACACTAAATTATAATGAGACAAATTCTCCAATCCTTTAAAACAGGTAAAACCGAATTGTTTGAAGTGCCTGCGCCGCAGGTATCAAAGGGCTGCTTATTGATAAGAACGACACACAGCCTGGTATCGCTGGGTACAGAACGTATGCTGGTGGAATTTGGAAAAGCCAACCTGATTGAAAAAGCAAGGCAGCAACCCGATAAAGTAAAACAAGTGCTGGATAAAATAAAAACGGATGGCCTGATGCCAACGCTGGAAAATGTTTTCAAGCGGCTGGAACAACCCTTACCGTTAGGTTATTGTAATGCCGGTGTGGTGATAGCGGTTGGCGATGGTGTTTCCGGCTATGCGGTAGGAGACAGGGTGGCATCAAACGGCAAACATGCGGAGTATGTAAATGTGCCAAAAAACCTAGTGGCAAAAGTGCCCGATAATGTAAGCCAGGAAGAAGCAGCCTTTACAATCATTGGTTCCATCGGCCTGCAGGGTATCCGTTTATGCAACCCCACTTTTGGAGAAACCATTGTAGTGGTGGGATTAGGATTGATCGGTTTGCTGGCTGCACAAATGCTGCTTGCAAATGGCTGCAGGGTTATCGGTATTGATATTGATGAACAAAAATGTGCGATGGCTGTCAAGTGGGGAGTCATCACCATCAATCCTGCAAAGGGTGACAATCCTGTAAAATCTGTAATGGACATTACCGGCTTTGGTGCTGATGGAATTATTATTACTGCCTCTGCAAAAAACAATGATATTATTTCGCAGGCTGCACAGATGAGCCGCAAACGTGGAAGAATTATTTTAGTTGGCGTTATCGGTCTTGATATCAGCCGGGCTGATTTTTATGAAAAAGAATTGACCTTCCAGGTGTCCTGTTCTTACGGACCCGGAAGGTATGATGAGGATTACGAACAAAAAGGAACAGACTACCCTTTGCCATTTGTAAGATGGACAGAGCAAAGAAATTTAGAAGCAATTTTGCAGGCCATCAGTGCCGGTAAATTGATGGTGAAAGACCTCATCACCGAAGTGATTGAATTGGATAATTTTCTTTCTATTTATAGTGATATTGGCAGCAGCAAATCCATTGCTTCTATTTTAAAATACCCGGAATCGCCACTGGCAAAACCTGCCAGTACAATTGTATTAAGTGAAAAAAATTACCGGCAGGCAAAAGGAGTGATTGGTGTAATTGGCGCAGGAAATTTTACAAAAATGTCTATGCTGCCGGCTATGACAGAAAGCGGTGCAATGAATAAATACATTGCTTCGCAAGGCGGCGTTAATGGAACCATCCTGGCAAAAAAATTTGGCTTCAGCCACAGCACAACAGACTACAAAGAAATTTTTGCTGATGCGGATGTGGATACTGTTTTCATCACCACCCGTCACAGTTCTCATGCAAAATTTGTGGCAGAAGCATTGCAGGCAAACAAACATGTGTTTGTAGAAAAACCACTGGCACTGAACAATGAACAGCTGGATGAAATTTTAAGTGCATATAACAATCAAAAAGAACACACGTCAGTAACGGTTGGTTTTAACCGCAGGTTTTCACCACATATCCAGGCAATAAAAAAAGCATTGGGCAATGGAACGGTGCCGGTAAATATCAACGCCACTATGAATGCAGGGTTGATACCTCCCAGTGTGTGGGTGCATGATATGAATGTGGGCGGCGGCAGAATTATTGGCGAAGCCTGCCACTACATTGATCTCTGTGTTTATCTTGCCGGCTCCGAAGTGCAGAGTGTTTGCATGAATGCACTTGGTGAAAACCCACTGGCGAATACAGACAATGCAAGTATTTTGCTTCGCTTTAAAAATGGCAGCAATGCAGTGGTGAATTATTTCGCCAATGGATCGAAGGCATACAGCAAAGAAAGGGTGGAAGTTTTTTCGCAGGAAAGAACTTATATCATGGATAATTTCAGAACGACGAAAGGCTTTGGCGACAAAAAATTTAAAGACCTGAGCACAAGAATAAACAAAGGACACAAAGCACAGTTTGATGAATTTATTAAGCGGATAAAAACTGGTGGTGAGCCGTTGATTCCATTACATGAAATCATCAATGTCACCAAAGCTTCTTTTGCTGCATTAGAAAGTTTGAAAGTGAAAGGGTGGGTGGAAGTGAATTGAGGAAAGTGATTCCTGAAAAAATAAAAGATTGCATTAAATGGGGTTCTTAAAAAAAAAGATTTGGTACATAGAAGTAGTTTTTAAATTAGGCTTACTGGATGTACTGTATGTTTTTTATTATCGGCTAAGTTTAAAAACAGGATGGCTTAAAAGAAAATTTTCTGCAAAAAATATTCTCTATGAAAAAATATTTTTTACTGAGAGCCCTGCCAGAACTGACTTTCCTGAGCAACTTACCAATATCATTACCAAAGAAGCAGACCTGCTTGTTGCCGGCAATCTGAAATATTATTCTTACCACCAAAAACAAATTGGTAATCCTCCTGATTGGTTTTTAAATCCGTTCAATCAAAAACATTTCCCCAATTCCAGCTTTCACTGGACACAATTACCCGATTTTAACAATGCCATTGGTGATATAAAAAATATTTGGGAGCCCTCCCGTTTTGGATGGGCAACTACATTAGGAAGAGCATATGCAGTTACAGGCAATGCAGTTTATTTGAATACACTCAACAACTGGATAATTGATTGGACAGAAAAAAATCCGCTGAACATTGGCCCCAACTGGAAGTGTGGACAGGAGACTTCCATCCGGCTGCTGAATGTCTTAACCACTGCCGTTATCCTGCAGCAGGATAAAAAACCATCTGCCTCACTAGTGAAATTTGTAGAGTGCCATGTACAAAGAATAGAACCTACTATCCGGTATGCCATTGCCCAGCGAAACAATCATGCAACAAGTGAGCTCACCGCATTGTTTGTTGCATACAACTGGCTCAGTAATCATTCGCCGGATGCTGTAGCCCATCAAAAAAAAGCAAATGAATATCAAACACAATTAGAAAAAATTGTAAACCAGTTGGTATATCCCGATGGAAGTTTTTCTCAGCATTCCATTACTTATCACCGCTTGTTTATTGATACTGTTTCCCTCGCTTTGTTTTGGAGTAAACGTTTAGCAACTCCATCTTTCAGCAATCATTTCAAACAAAAAATTATTTCAGCCATCAATTGGATGGCAGCAATGCTGGATGAGGCTTCAGGCGATTGCCCTAACTTAGGAGCCAACGATGGAGCTTTGTTATTAAATATTCATTCACTTGATTACAGAAATTTTAAACCAAGCCTGCAATTGTGCAAAGCCATTTACCAGGATGAAATTTTGTTTGATGATGAAGCTGTGAATGAGCCACTGTACTGGCTTGAAATAAATAGGCCGGCATTAAAAAAAGTTGATTTTGAAAAAAAATCACAAGTGTTTGCATGTGGCTACAGCATCATGCAATCCAGTAAATCATGGGCTTTGTGCAGGTTCCCCTTTTTTAAATTCAGGCCCAGCCACAATGATGTGCTTCATTTTGATCTTTGGTATAAAGGCAAAAATATTTTGATGGACTCCGGCAGTTATTCTTACAACCCCGGTAAAGATTATACAGGTGCTGATTTGAAATCGGTACATGCACACAACACAATTTCATTTGACGGAAAAGAGCAGATGCCACGCCTTAGCAGATTTTTACTGGCTAAATGGATTGCGCCTTTAATGGTTGGTGAAATTGTAACAACTGAAAACGGTGAACAAAATTGGTCGGCTGCTTACAAAGATTACCGGGGAAATTTTCACCAAAGAAAAATCAGCTTGGCAAATGATGAATGGAATATAACCGACGACTGTAAAGGCCCGGCTTCATCCATTGAACTGATTTTTAATTTTGATGATGATACTGCTTTTGCAGACGAACAAAATAATACCATTCATTTTTCATGGGGTGCTATACATTTGCCGGAAAATGTTAAGGCAACTATTAAGGAACATTTTGTTTCAAAATATTATTGGCAAAAAACAAAAATGCGCCAGCTAAGTATTGTTACCGGCAATAACAGTGTGACCAGCATTTTGATCAAACTAAATAAATGAGAGTTCTATATTTTCACCAATATTTTTGTACACCGGCAGGCAACTCCGGTATAAGGTCGTATGGTATGGCAAAGCAACTGGTTGAAAATGGGCACCCGGTTACGATGGTTTTTGCAGAATCACCCAGGTTGAAATCACCGCTGGATACCGTGCCTTATGTAAAAGGAATGCGAAGGGGACAGTTTGAGGGAATTGACCTGATTGAATTTAATATCAGGTACAGTAACAAATTGAGTTTATTTAAAAGGGCACTGGTTTTTGTCAGGTTTTCCATGAGCAGTATCCGGCTTGTTTTTACTGAAGAGTTTGATATTGTGTATGCCACTACTACGCCCCTTACCGCAGGCATCCCGGGCATTGTCATGAAATTTTTTGGAAAGAAAAAACCTTTCGTTTTTGAAGTAAGGGACTTGTGGCCTGAGCTTCCTAAAGCAATGGGAGTAATAAAAAATAAAGTGGTGCTGTGGGCTTTGGGTGTGCTGGAATATTATTCCTACAACAAAGCGGATGCCTGTGTAGCGCTGTCTCCGGGCATTGCCAAAGGCATTAAAGAAAGATTAAAAAAAGATAAACCAATTTACCTGATTCCGAATGGTTGTGACTTGCAAATATTTAAACCGGGCAAACAGCCAAAGACAATTATACCCGGTGTGGAAGAAGGTGATTTTGTAGCAGTGTTTACAGGGGCACATGGCATGGCCAATGGCCTGGAAGCAGCCTTGAATGCTGCCGAATATTTGCAAACAAAAACTGATTATCAAAATATCAAACTGGTATTTATTGGAGATGGTGCATTAAAACCGAAGTTGGTACAAATTGCGGAAACGAAGGGTTTAAAAAACTGTTTGTTTCTAAGCCCTGTGCCAAAATTAGCATTGGCAAATTACCTGCAGGCCGCTGATGTTGGCCTGATGCTGCTGGCAAATATCCCTGCATTTTATTATGGCACTTCGCCCAATAAATTTTTTGATTATATCGCCATGGGTATGCCCATATTAAATAATTACCCGGGCTGGCTCGCCGAAATTATCAATGAAAATGAATTGGGTATTGCCGTAGCGCCGGATGATGCAGCTGCATTTGCCAATGCACTTATCACACTAAACAATGATCCGGAAAGAGTGAAGCAAATGGGAATTAATGCAAGAGCATTTGCAGAAAAGAATTTTGACCGTACCCGTTTGGCAAATGAGCTAACGGATTCATTAGTGAAAACTTTGGAAACTTATAAAGCGGCTAACAAATAAAATATGAGTGTACTCAATATAATAAAGCAGCAGCTTTCACTCAATGTAAAAAATATCGTTGGATGGAAAACAAAAAGAAAGATCGTTGTTTTTTCTGTGGATGATTATGGTAATGTGCGGTTAGATTCCAAAGCGGCAAGAAATAATTTAGATAAAGCCGGCCTTACAATTCACACACACTTCGATGCCTTTGATGCTTTAGAAACAAAGCAGGATTTGGAACTGTTGTTTGATGCATTGTCATCTGTGAAAGACACGAACGGCAACCCTGCAGTATTTACGCCATTTGCTGTGCCCTGTAATATTGATTTTGAAAAAATGGCGGACACAAATTTTGAAACTTATTATTACGAACTGCTGCCGGATACTTATTCAAAACTGAAAGGATACGAAGGCACCTGGGATTTGTGGAAAGAAGGAATGACAAAAGGATTGCTGGTGCCGCAGTTTCATGGAAGGGAACATTTGAACTTAAAAATATTTGAAGAGAAGCTGGCTAATAAAGATGCAGAACTGCTGACCGCATTAAAAAACAGGTCATATACCAGTATCTCTTCTTCCGGTTATCCAACCATTTCTGTTACCGCTGCTTTTGAATTTTGGGAGTTTAAAGAAAACGAACGGTTCAAAAATATTATTGAAGATGGACTGAATGCTTTTGAAAAAGTATTCGGATTCAGGTCAACACATTTTAATCCGCCTGGTGGCAGGGAGCATCCCGTTATTCATCAGTACCTGAAAGATTGCGGCATCCGGTATATTGATACCGGCTTTATAAAAAAAGAGCACCAGGGATTGGGCAAATATAAAACGGTAGTAAATTACACCGGCAAACGCAATCACCTGCAGCAGTTGTACATGGTAAGAAATGTGGTATTTGAACCGACAGATACGGAACGAAATGATTGGGTGGATTTTACATTGGCGCAGGTAGCCGCTGCCTTTAGGTGGAATAAGCCTGCCGTTATTAGTTCACACCGGGTAAACTTTTGTGGACACATTGAAGAAACGAACAGGCAAAAAGGTATTGATGCTTTGCAGCAATTATTAAAAAAAATGACAGCCCGCTGGCCCGATATAGAATTTATGGCGGCCAGCCAGTTGTGTGATATCATTGAACAGGAGACCAGCTAACGATGTATAAATTATTTTTTAAGAGGATATTGGATATCATTTTATCATTGGCAGTATTGCTGGTAACATCTCCCATTTTATTAATTGTAGCCATCATCAATTATATCACTCTTAAAGAGTCGCCTTTTTTTTTCCAGGACAGGCCGGGACTGCATGAAAAAAAAATCAGGATTATTAAGTTCAAATCAATGAACAATAAAAAAGATGCTGATGGAAATTTATTACCCGATGTTCACCGCATTACCATCTTTGGAGCATTCATTCGCAAAACATCTATTGATGAATTGCCGCAGATGTTGAATGTAATTGCCGGCGATATGAGTTTGATAGGCCCAAGGCCGCTCTTGTTTAAATACATTCCATTGTATAGCGACAGACAAAAGAGAAGGCATGATGTAAGACCCGGCATCACGGGCTGGGCACAGGTAAATGGACGAAACACCATTAGCTGGTACGAAAAATTTGAACTCGATGTTTATTATGTAGATAATATTTCTTTGCTGCTTGATCTTAAAATATTCTGGATGACCATTATGAAAGTGATATTGAGAGAAGACATTAACCAGGGGGCAGACAGGCCCATGAATCCTTTTACAGGCAACAATTAAAAATAATGAAAAGGATATTATATATTTTATATTACTGGAAGGAATTGGATAAACCTAAGTTCAATAAGTTTATCAATTATGTGAGTGAAAAAACAGGGCGATCAAAATTTTCTATTTGGAAAAGTATCCTTGCTGACAGTTTACACTACAACATTTCTTTACTTGAATATTTCAATTTTAAATTTTATGAAATTGAAGCAGCAGAGAAGAAAACCTATGCTGGCACAGGGTTTATGTACGAATATCAATTGGCGATGAACCCCAAAACTGGCCGGAATGTATTGGAAGATAAGCTTAGTTTTTTAAAAGATTATGCAGCATTTGTGCAGCATGATTTTGCGTCGCTGAATGATTTGGAAAAAGATGCATCCGTTTCAGAAAGGCTGTTAAAAAACAATTCCGGTAAAATAGTTTTGAAAGATTCCAAAGGCCAGTGCGGAATAGGCATTGTGGTAAAAAAAACCGGCGAACTAAATCCTGCAACTTTAGTGGCAGCGCTTAAAGAAACCAACAATGATTTTGCTGAAGAGTTTGTAACACAGCATCATGATTTAATGGCCTTGTCTCCTTCCGGATTAAATACCATTCGAATCATTACACAATTAAATAAAAATAATGAAGTTGATTTATTGGGATGCCGCCTGCGGATCACCATCAATTCTTCGGTAGATAATTTGGCCGCAGGTAATATAGCTGCACCCATTGATGAAAAAACAGGAATAGTTACCGGCCCCGGTGTGTACAGCGACATCACAAAAAATGATGAATCCGTCCATCCGGTAACAGGCGTAAAAATCATTGGCTTCCAGGTGCCCTTTTGGAAAGAGACGATTGCGATGATTAAAAATGCCGCATTGATAAATACCAGTAACCGATCTATCGGCTGGGATGTAGCCATTACACAAAATGGTCCTGAACTGATAGAAGGCAATCATGACTGGTGCAAATTGCTTTGGCAATTGCCCGTAAAGAAAGGGTTAAAACCTTTACTGCAATCTTACCTGCAAGAAAAAATATAATGGATAAAAATAACAAACTGATGAAAATATTGATGACAGGTGTGGGCGGGCCAACCCCCCGGAGTTTTGCCATTGCCTTAAAAAAATACAGCCGCTACAAACAGTTTGAATTATTTGCAACCGACATTAATCCATTAGCGATTGGGCTTTATCAAAAAGAATTATTTTCAAAATCTTTCATCGTACCCCGGTGTACAGATGCTGGTTATTGGGATGCAATCAATAAAATTATACAGGATAATAATATTGAGTATGCAGTCATTCTTCCAGAACTGGAAGTGATGGAATGGAGCAAAAGAATGGAAGCCGGAAAGCTGCCCTGCAAAGCATTGCTGCCGGCACTAGCCATGGCCAGACTGTTGGTTGACAAAGCTAAAATGACAGAGATACTGCAGTCGCTTTCTATAGTGCCTGCCTCTGTTGAATTTGAAAGAAATGAAACGAATCTAGACAAGGTTTACCAAACACTCGGGTTTCCATTTTGGGTAAGAAGTACACAGGGCACCAGTGGCCTTGGATCGTTGAAAGTAGAAAATGAAGCGGCACTAAAAAATTGGGTTACCATCAATCCTGGGGTGAACCAATTTTTAGCAAGTACTTTTTTGCCCGGCAGAAATTTAGCCTGCAAGATGTTGTATTTTGAAGGAAAATTATTGCGTACAGCCTGTGGTGAAAGGGTAAATTACATCATGGCAAAAGTAGCGCCATCGGGCATTACAGGCAATACCTCTTTTGGAAGGCTATTGAATGAACCTGCATTGACTGAAGTGGCAATAATGGCAATGGATCATCTTTTTGCATACACTAAAACCAGTAAGCATGGTTTTTTTACAGTTGATTTTAAAGAAGATAAAAATGGTACGCCTTATATTACCGAGATCAATGTGAGGCATGTGGCATTTACCCAATGCTTTGCAGCCTGCGGAGCCAACTTTGCAGAAGATACCCTCCGGCTTATTGACGGCGATGACAGTTTTAATACCAACTACAAGATGTATGAATTTGAACCCGGCCAAATTTTTTTAAGGGATGTAGATTCTCTTCCGGTCTTGATGAAAGAGGCAGACTTGTTGAAATAAAAAAGTTTTGTCAATTTTTCTATCAATAATTTTCCATTAATAAAAGTTGGTAATGAATGACAGGCTTCCCAACTTTGCCTGTTAGTCATTTATAAATTCCAACAACAATTGCACAACATATTCTTTGCATTAAAGCAACAGGCTACTGTACTCAGCTTTCTGCTGATGCTGTCATTATTGGCTTTTACAGCCTGGCGTTTTCTCAAAAAGAAACTTGCTTTTTTTTTGATTGTTTTTGCCACCCTCATTTTTCTTGCCTCCTCTACGGCTTACCTGCCAAGATATCTTACCAAACAATTAGAGAATAAATACCTTCCTTTTAATCCTGCCAGCATCACTAATAAAAGTGAAAGAATTTACATTCATGTATTAGGGAGCGGTTACAATTTAGACATGCGGCTGCCTGCTACTTCACAAATTGGAGTGGCGGCCATAGGCAGGCTGGCAGAGGCCCTCAGAATTTACCGGCAATTAAGCAACAGTGTCATTGTTTGTTCAGCCAATTCTATGGTGGGGCTTGAAACACAGGCATCCGTAACAAAAAGGGCAGCCATTTTATTGGGAGCCGATAGCAGCAGGGTAGATAGACTGGATACTCCCTCAACTACCCAGGAGGAAGCAATAGCGCTGCATGCTCATTATGGAAATAAAATAAAAGTGATCATTGTAAGCGATGCCATGCATCTGCCAAGGGCAATGAAACTTTTTGAAAAAGAAGGTTTTGATGCCATTGCAGCACCAACAAATTTCAAAGTGCCGGAAGATTCAAAACAAAATTTATTTGGCTGGTGGCCCGCCACTGTAAATATTAATTTGATGGATCTTGTGTTGCATGAGTATCTTGCCAGACTAAAATAAAAGAAATAATTTTTACTAATTCTGTATAAAAATATGAATGAAAAGATTTGGCTTTCTTCACCACACATGGGAGGGAAAGAACGGGGATATGTAAACGAAGCATTTGATACCAACTGGATAGCACCGTTGGGTCCGCATGTAGATAGTTTTGAAAAAGAGTTGGGAGAATATACCGGCACCAAAGCGGCAGCGGCACTCAGCAGCGGCACTGCGGCCATTCATTTAGCGCTTATCTTGTTGGATGTAAAAGCTGGGGATGAGGTAATCTGCCAGAGCTTTACTTTTTCAGCATCGGCCAATCCAATTGTGTACCAGGGAGCAATACCTGTATTTGTAGATTCTGAAAAGGAAACATGGAATATGAGCCCTGAACATTTACGGGCTGCCATCACAGACCGGATAACAAAAGGGAAAAAACCAAAAGCCATCATCCCGGTCCATTTGTATGGCATGCCTTCCAAAATGAAAGAGATTATGGCTATTGCCCAGGAATTTGAAATACCTGTTATCGAGGATGCCGCTGAAGCTCTCGGCTCCGAAATAAACGGTAAGGGCTGCGGCAGTTTTGGTGAGATGGGAATTTTGTCATTCAATGGCAATAAGATCATCACTACTTCTGGGGGAGGAGCATTGGTTTCAGCAAAGGAGGAGTACATTATCCGGGCAAGATTTTTGGCTACCCAGGCCAGGGATGCAGCGCCGCACTACCAGCATTCTGTTATTGGTTATAATTACAGGATGAGTAATGTTTGTGCAGGCATCGGCCGGGGACAGTTGGAAGTATTACCAGACAGGGTAAAACAAAGAAGGGCAAATTTCTCATTTTATGAAAATGAACTAAAAAACATAAACGGGATTTCTTTTTTGCCTGAACCGGATGGCTATTTTAGCAACAGGTGGCTTACAACAATAATTGTTGATCCGGAGCCAACGGGTGGAAAAACAAGAGAAGATATCCGGCTATTTTTAGAGAAGCAAAATATTGAAAGTCGCCCTTTGTGGAAGCCAATGCACCAGCAGCCCGTATTCCAGGATTATCCATTCTATGGTGATGGCACAGCTGAAAAATTATTTGAAAATGGGTTGTGCCTTCCTTCCGGCAGCAACCTGGCAGCAGAAGATTTAAGCAGGGTGATAAATGGAATAAAAGCGTTATTCAGTTAGTGGTATCTGGATTTCAACAGTTAATTTCTTCAAGAGTTAAGTTGTTTATTATCAGTTATTTCAACTTAGGCAAAGTTTTTGTCCGCAGGTAAAAGAGCTGGAAGTAAATGCCATTCTGCATTTAAGCCAAAAATAATATGGGTTTTATGCAAAAATGATATACATTCGTAGACCTTTAAGAAAAACCAATAAATTATTTATCCTGATTGATTACTGGTGCCCTATCATTGTTGGCGATTAGATGTATTTGTAATAAAACTCCAGAGTTTGTGCGCTGGTAGCGAAAAAAAAAATTCAATATGCCGAAAAGATACCTCAAAAATTTTGCCCCACGCTGGATAATTTTTTGCTGCGATATAATTCTAATAAGCATTTCATTTGCCTTATCTTTTTTTCTTACACATCACCTTTCCCTTGGCCTTGCCGATATTAACCAATTTTTACCGGGGCTGGCAGCAAACTTGATTATAGGAACAATCTGCATAGTCATGTTGGCTATTTACAAAGGCATTATCCGTTATTCAGAAATTAAAGATATTGTCCGGATTATAAAATTTGCCTTTCTTCAATTTGGTTTATGGATGCTTGTTTTTCTGATGGCTCCTAATAACCTTATCACCAGGGTAATCACCGCCCCATTATTATTAATCAATCTTTTTGTTGTTATTTTCCTGCTGGTTACATTCAGGTTGCTTGTAAAAGAAATTTACTTCAGGGCGGCACAGACAAAATCCAGTTCAGATCACCGGACACTTATTTTTGGTGCTGGTATGATGGGGCAGATCACAAAAAAAGTATTAGAGCAGGACGTTAATATCAATACTACACTGGTTGGATTTATAGACGACAGTTATTATAAAATTGGGAAAAAAATTGAAGGTCTTCCCATCTACAATGCAGTGGATCCTCATTTAACCAAGCTCATAAAGGAAAAAGGAATTACTCAGATTTATATTGCCATCAATAAATTATCTGTTGAAAGAAAAATTGCCCTTGCTGATGTTTGTGCGCCATTTAAAATTAAGATAAATGTAGTGCCACATGCCAATCAATGGTCTGGAGGGCTTTTCCAAAAGAACCAAGTAAGGGAAATGAATATTGAAGAATTGTTGCAGAGGGATGAGATCATTATTCCAAATGATTTATCAACGGCCAATTACCAGGATGCCACCATATTGGTGACGGGTGCAGCAGGCTCGATTGGGAGTGAAATTTGCCGCCAGTTGGTAAGACACAATCTCAATAAATTAATTTTATTAGACCAATCCGAATCAGGTCTGTTTGATCTTGAATATGAACTGAGGCAAAAGGGATTTAATAAAAGCCTGCATGTGGAAGTGGCATCAGCACGGGATTACCAGCGGATAAAAAAAGCTTTTAGCACTTACAAACCAACAGTTGTTTTTCATGTGGCAGCATACAAGCATGTGCCTTTAATGGAAGAGTTTCCCGGAGAAGCAGTGCTTACCAATATTTTCGGCACTAAAGTAATTGCAGACCTGTCTGTTTTGTTCAGCGTAAAAACATTTGTACTGGTATCTACTGATAAAGCAGTAAACCCAACCAATGTAATGGGTGCCACCAAACGCATCTCAGAAATATATATCCAGTCTTTAAACGACCGGTTTGAATCCAATACCAATTTTATCACCACCCGTTTTGGTAATGTATTAGGGTCTGCCGGTTCTGTAGTGGCAACCTTTAAAAAACAAATTTCGGAAGGTGGCCCAATTACCATAACCCATCCCGATATAACCAGGTATTTTATGACGATACCCGAAGCTGCCAAGCTTGTATTGGAAGCCGGTAAAATAGGAAAAACTGGAGATATCCTGATATTTGATATGGGCAAACCGGTACGTGTGCTGGATCTTGCCACCCGGATGATTCAACTGGCCGGCCTGGAAGCTGGAAAAGATATTGATATAAAATATACCCAGCTGAGGCCCGGAGAAAAAATGTATGAGGAGTTATTTAAAGACTCAGAAGAACTGGCTGCCACTGATCATCCTAAAATATTAAGGGCTAAAAGGGCTGCTGATACAAACCCCGACTTTTATACATTGCTGAATGAATTGCAGGAATCAGCAAAGACCCATAATACCGAAGCTATCCTTGAACTAATAAGTAAAATGTTACCTGAGTTCAAACATTCTCCCAATAAACTGAAGAAAGAAGTAGTGTATAATAATGAAACGCTTTAATCGGCAATTTTTATACATCCGCTTTTACAGTTAACCACGGGAAGGTAAAACAAGCCTCATCAAACAGTGAATAATCAGCCTTGCCATTTACAGCAAAAGTTTTTACGAGTATTGCTTCGTTTAAAAGTAGCTTGGCATATTCAAGCGTAGCACCGGTTTTTACCCTGTCCTCCACCAAAATTATTTTCTTTCCTTTCATATCAAATTGTATTGCTGTTACCAGTTTTGGAGCATCATAAAGCGGCTTGTGGCTGCTGTCCCTGTAACTTAGCTTTAATAGCTCAACAGGTATTTTTAATTTTTGATGTAGCAATACAGCAGGTATTATCCCTCCATTTGCAATGGCTACAATCACATCAAATGTTTCTTCAAATTTGATGTCCATTATTTTTCCGGCTATTTCTTCCCATGATTTATTATTCATAAGCAGCCATCTTTTTTAATAAGAGGTAACCTCCAAAAATCTGGAGCAGCATACCTGGTATGCCTATTCTAAAATCCTGCAGAGCCTTGCTGATACTTTGTGTTAAAGCCCATTCTGCAAACGAGCCAATAAACTGATACCCCAGCACAACCACCAATAAATGCAGAATAGAAGTTTGTTTATACCTATTTGCTACAATTCCGGCAATGAATGCCAGTAAGAAAGATTTTATCAGGATAATCGGCAACACAGCAACAGGAGGCATACCAAATAAAAAAGAATTAAGCAATGGTGATAGCAGGGCAGTTAGTAAACCCACCTTCAGACCAAATTTGTAAGCTGCTATCAGGGTAAAAAAATAAATGGGTAAAAAGATCAATCCTCCTGAAGGTAGCCAAAAGGCCAGCGGCCAAGGCGAGCAAACCTCGCGACCGGGTCAGCCAAGTTTTCTGGTGAAAGTGGTCGAGGTTAATCCGCTGTGATCGCGACTTTCCGGTAGCCCGCACGTCCATGGGTGTTTACTGCTTCACTTAATAATAGGGCTCTATATCTCTTACCAAAACAAAATGATACTCAACAACTTCACCAATATTTGAGCGCGGTAAAGATATGCATTGCAAGTAAGACGGTAACAGCAACTGATACGGCAATGTGAATCGGTAGCCAAACGTGCAGCCAGCGGTGACAGGTCTGCTGCATATCGAATTGTCGACGCTGGATACAGAATGACTCGAGCATTGCGACGACAGGTTCGCTGTCCGGACCGCAGGCCCCGCGAAGTGCTTGAAAATATTGCACATGTCCCGTGCGGCCAGTCACCGGCGTATTGGCATATTTCCCTTCGACCAGGTAGGGACTAATCTCATCAAATGCCGTCCAAAGCGGCTCAGCATCAGGTGTCACATCGCGAAACTTGGTGGTTGTAATGGAGCGGCCACTGGTTTTGCCTGCGCCTCGAATCGCACCGATGATGATCGGTTCACCCACAGTCGAAATTAACTCGGGTAGCTCATTTTTGTGGCTTTTGGGGTCGCTGGAGATTCTTCGCCCGCACGATGCAAGGAGGGCTTTTCGAGCATCATCAACTGTCAATTTTGCCACGTAGTCGATTTGGTTGTAAATCGTTTCCGCAGGGAGATTCCAAAGCATCCAACGTGGCAAAATATTCTGCACCGCTAGCCCGTACAGACCACTGACGACGGTGAATACAAACAAGACCATCAAAGTCGTTGGTAGCCATCCGCCAAGATGCAAACCACAATGTGCAATTGCAAGTGGCAGGCTCGCGATTCCGAACCAAATGTGCGCCGCCATCCAATACTTTGCAGGAACCAGCCGTAACTTACGGAATATTTTGCGAGGCCAAAGTAACATCTCAAACGCGATCACTAGTCCCGCAGCAATCCCGCAAGCCAATCCCGATGCGCTGCCGCCGCCGACAAGCATCCCGGTCATTATCGATTCCCAAACCCACCATGCCACGCCTGCGACTGTCAGCACGAGCGCTGGCACCGCAAAGGTAAGATGCACTCGCGAATTTCCACGGTTCAGAAGCACAGCACTGACCATCCGTAGTGAGAAAGTTTACGGGCCAAAAACATGACGCGACCGGGAGGCTCGCGCCAGGCAACTTTTGCTTCCGTTAGGATAGTAGTTCGGGGTCAGAATGGGTAGCTGGGGAGACGCCGACGAGGTGGCATTTTGCCGCACCATGATTTCTAACGAGATGTCAATGCCTACTGATTGCCAACCAATGTCCGCACTTCGGCTGGCGTGAATTTTCTTTCCAGTCTAGCCCCTAGCTGGGCGACGACCCGGGCGGCGGCGTGAGACGCCAAATGCCCGGCCTGTTTCCATGACATGCCAGATGTGATGCCGTACAGCATCGCACCGGCGTACATATCCCCCGCGCCCGTCGTGTCAATCGCCTTCGTCGCCACGCCTTCGATCGGAATCGTTTCACCACCGTGCATGACGATCGAACCATTGGGCCCCAAAGTGAGTGCGACGTTTTCAGCGTATTTATGAATGGCAGCGGCACACGCGACTGGATCGTCGTGCCCGGTGAGGCTCTTTGCTTCTTCTTCATTGCAGAAGAACAAGTCAACGGGCCCCGTAATCAGACTCCAGATCTCATCACGAAGCATGTTGATCAAAAATGGATCGGAGGCACTGAACGCGACTTTCACGCCCTGCCGCTTAGCCGATTCCATCGCCTTGTACGCTGCTTGCTTGGTCGATGCTCCAGTCAACAAATAACCTTCGACATAAACATATTTCGCGCGACCGATCATCGCTTCATCGATATCGGAGTCGCAAAGGGTTGTCGAGACCGCAAGGTTGGTCAACATGGTTCGTTGTGCATCCGGCGTGATTAAAACCGCGCACGTCCCGGTCTGGCCTTGAGTTGCTTGGCTGACGCGAAAATCGACGCCAAGTGTTCTCATATCCTCAAGGAAGAAATTGCCGATCGCATCATTGGCTGTTTTGCCCACGAATGCAGTCTTACCGCCAAGTTCTGCGACGCCGACAATCGTATTGGCTGCCGAACCGCCAGCGCAGCGATGGAGCGATTGGCCGTGCAGGCGGCTGAGAACTGCGGCTTGTTGGTCGTCATCGACCAAGGTCATGATCCCTTTGTCGAGAACTAAGGATTCCAAAAAGGCGTCATCTACACGCGCTTGAATATCAACCAACGCATTACCAACACCAAACACGTCATAAGCCATTGGAATCATCACTTTAATAATGCTAAGAGGATCAGGC
>JANMJU010000110.1:0-14431 GCA_031371545.1 Chitinophagaceae bacterium | reverse complement strand
TGTAAGCTCCCCTTAAATTCGTGCCATTTAAAAGTATAATTTTTTTTTGTTTAACATGGGAAACGGATTAAATAAACTCAACCGGTGGAACAAAGCCCAGCGATTGATGTGGTCTTGAACAGTTGTAATCCAACCTCCATTCCTCCGCTTTTTCCCGAACATCATTCAGGTTGTTAAAAACATAGGCATTTAATAATTCCTTTCTGATGTTTCCATTGCACCTTTCTACAAAACCGTTTTGCATTGGCTTGCCAGGTTGTATAAAAGCCAGGCTAATCTTGTGTTCCTTACACCACATATCTAAGCGGTGTGAGATAAATTCCGGCCCATTATCTACCCGAATGATCTGCGGCAATCCTCTGAACTCTTTTAAATACTCCAGCACTCTGATTAGCCTTAGTGTTGGAAGTGATAAATCAGTTTCAATGTGTAATACTTCTCTGTTATAATCATCAATAATATTCAATAACCTAAAACGCCTTCCATCCCACAAAGTGTCGCACATAAAATCAATACTCCACACTTCATTCAATGCTGCTGGCTGATACAATGCCTGTTTTACTCTTGCCGGTAAACGTTTTTTGTAACGCCTTCTGATATTGAGTTTCATTTCTGTGTATACCCGGTACACTTTTTTGTGATTCCATATAAAACCTTTTCTGCGGATTCTGTAATAACTCTGCCAAAAACCAATCGATGGATGTTTATCAACCAACTCTTTAAGCTGATCAATGACTGGTTCATCCTGTTTGGGTTTACGTTTGTACTGTTGTGTACTGCGGGGCAGACTTACTACTTTACATGCCTGACGTTGACTTACTCCATGTTCTGTTATCATGTGTTCAGCCAAGCTGCCTTGCTCATCAGGCGTTAAAGCTTTTTTGCAACAGCATCTTTAAATGCTTCATGTACTAAACTCAGATTGGCATACATCCGCTTCAAGCGATTGTTCTCATCCTCGAGTTCTTTGACCCGTTTGAGTTCATTCACATCTAATCCTCCATAGCGTTGTCGCCACTTGTAAAAAGCAGCAGTGCTAACCCCTAACTCTCTGCAGAGTTCTTTAGCATCTCTGCCATTTTCATGTTCCTGAATAGCTTTTACAATTTGTGTTTCGGTGAATCTTGTCTTTTTCATAATCGACCTCCTTATTTTAAAGTTAACAATTTTGTCAACTTTTAAGTGGCCGAATTTTGGGGGAGCTTACAACGTGAACGAGTTTCATGCTGTCTTTAAGTTCAAATTGTGCAGAGCATTTACAACTATCAGAATGTTTCGACAAGAATGTTTCGTTTGGTACAAAGGTTGACTTTTCTTTTTCCTCGGGTTCAACATTGTTTGATTTGTTCTTTTCATTTGTCGAATTGCAACTTGTCAAGAAGATAAGTGTAGAAATCAAAAAAGTCAGTCTAATTTTTAGTGTCATTTTAAATTATAAGTGTCTCGGCAAAGTGACGCACAACTCATAAAATATACGAAAGTTCATTTTTCAAAAAATATACTTTCTTTATATGAGATTGTTTTATAAATCTATACATAAAAAACAATACTAAATACGAAAGTGTACACTTTCTCCTATTTAATTGTTTAATAAAATATCAGCTTCAGCGGAGGATGAAATCCTGTGAGCTTGTTACTGGTTTTGTATATTTGGAGTGGCATCAATTGATTAGGGAACAAGCATTAATGCCTGCGATTGCAAAAAACTAATTCTATTAACACATAAATATTTTACTATAATGAAATTACATACATCATGCAGGCTGTCGTTTGTTATTGCTGCATTGCTATGGATGAATGCTGCAATGGCACAGGAAAAAAAAGTGGCAGCCACTTCAAAAGAACTGTTCAATGAAATAGCAAAGATGGACAGTGTATTATTTGAAGCTTTTAATACCCAGCAGATGGACCTTTTTAAACCGCTGTTTACCGACGACCTGGAATGGTACCAGGACAATGGCGGATTGATTTCTTATAAAACAGTTTTCGAAAATTTTGAAACTATGTTTAAGAAAGAATTCAAATTAACACGGCAACTTGTAAAAGGAACACTGGAAGTTCATCCTATTAAAGATTATGGTGCAATAGAAATTGGAACGCATCAATTTCGCCACATTGAAAATAGAAAAGAAGAAATCGGAACGTTTAAGTTTTTAATGATCTGGCAAAAAAAAGATAGCCAGTGGAAGATATCAAGGGTAATAAGTTATGACCATTAAATAAATGAATGACCGGTAAAAATTACCGGGGCTGATATAAAATTTATAATAGTTATATTAAACTGTCTCATAATCAGCACAAAAAAATGTGCTAAAATATATCTGTCATTAAGCTTGCAATTTTATTTGCCAAATTCTACTTTTGTGCCATCGCATGTTGTAGGGAATTGTTACAAAAAAATAGTCAGAATAAAATAGCCTCCAGGTATTTCAGTTGATTTTCTTTCACTAACTGAAACTGTTTAATAGCACGGATTAAAATACATGATCAGCTGCAGTAATTTTAAACACCTCACTTTTATTTTTATTGCAATGATTGGTATTTAGCAGAAGTTAGATATGATTGAGAGCTAAAACGGAAAAATAATTACCGCCAATTTTTAAGAATCAATAACTATATGAGCATGGAGGGCCATCTCCGGCTTTGCTTTTTTGCCGCCATTTCATTACAGGATACGAAACTGTATTCAACAAATTATTTTTTAATCATTAAAATTAATTTTATGAAATCTAAAAGCATTTCAGAAAGAAACGGTAATGGGCATTCGCATGGCGAAGCCTTAATGGAAAACCCTTCTTATGGGGAGGCTGCAACATCCGTTGAGCAAGGCTTTATGCAGTCCCAGTCTGCTTATCCTGAGTTGTCGGAAACAGAAGTGGAAGATGTAGAAGGTGTAGCCATGCTGCGGCCAGGCGAAGGCGACAAAGAAGTATTCAGTAAAAGGGAAACAGAATCTGCAGAAACAGAAACCACTTTTGAAGAGACTGGCTTTGATTTGTCTTCACCAGAAACAGAACCTATGGATGCATTGTTTGCCAGCTATCCGGAACTCATCACTAAAAGAAAGCGGCAACTGCAGGAAGTAATTATTGGTGCCGACAACAGGGTGAGGGTATTTGCCACCACCTCTTATCCATGGCGGGCAATTTGTTCATTAAGAATTACAGCACAGGATAATTCCAGGTGGATTGGTACCGGCTGGCTCGTGGCACCAAGAACAGTGATTACCGCCGGGCATTGTGTTTTTATGCATGATCATGGCGGATGGGCAAAAAACATTGAAGTAATACCTGGCTTAAATGATGCTGCAAGACCTTACAGTGCTGGCCAAAGCGCCAACCTGAGAAGTGTGATGGGATGGACAAACAGTAAGAACCGAGATTATGATTATGGCGCCATTATACTGCCTGCAAACTTCCGCCCGGGTGATGTAACAGGTTATTTTGGATTTGGTGTAAAAACAGATCCATACCTGATGTCTTCTGTTCTTAACCTGTCCGGTTATCCCGGTGATAAAGGGGGCAACCAGCAATGGTTTATGGCACTCAGGCCTAAATCAGTTTCCGGCAGGGTGATCAAGTATGACATTGATACTTTTGGCGGACAAAGCGGTGCACCCGTTTGGGTAAAAGTTGGCAGTGTACGTACCTGCGTGGGTATCCATACCAATGGCGACCTTTCTGGAAATTCGGCTACCAGGATTGTAACGCCGGTGTTTAATAACATACAGCTATGGAAGAACCAAGGTTTATAAACCGGAAGATAGGAGGGTGGGATTATCAGCAAAGTTTTGCCCTCCTGCTTTTTATTTTTTTATCAATATCCTGCAACAGCTTAACCAATAAAAAAATGGAAACACATGGATCAGTAAAAGGAATTTTAAAAGATACTTCCGGCCACCCGGTGGCAAATGCCATTGTAATGATCAAAGAAGGCAATCATGAATTTAATGATATTGCTTCTGTATCAAACGGGCAGGGGGAATTTTTTGTTTCCAATATTGTTATTCCCGGCAGGTACACGTTACAGGTACAACATGACAGCGGCAGCTTCACAAAAGAAATCAATGTTCAGTCTGCAGATACAGTGATCACAATTAATTTTTAATTTCCTGCTACATTTCAAACTCCCACACGGTTCGGTATAGCCCAAATTTTTCTATGTAAGTTAAAAAGGAATTGTAAAAAGCATCGGCGCCAATGGTAGCACTGTCGCCAATTACAAACAATTGTTCTTTGGCTCTTGTGATGGCCACATTCATGCGGCGGTAATCTTTTAAAAAACCAATCTCACCATCATCATTGCTTCTTACCAGTGACAAAATGATGATCTCTTTTTCCTGCCCCTGGAAACTGTCGATGGTGCTGATACGAAGTTGCTTTGGCAGCAGTTCTTTAGCCGCCGCCACCTGTCCGGCATAAGGCGAAATGAAAGCCGTGTGCAGAGGATCCAGCGCTTCCGTTTCCAATAATTTTTGCACAATTTGTAATTCACCTTCATTCTGCAGGCTGCTGCCATCGCTGCCATGCACTTCATTGTACCCAGAGCCGGCAGTGTCAATAAAAGTGATGTGGGTATTATTGTTGGTAAGATGTACTGCTGTTTGCAACAGGCCATTATAAAAATAATTACTGGAGAAACCGGCAATGGCCTCCCTCATGCGGTATTGGGTATTGAGTAAAAAAATATTGTCAGCAGTGCCAATGCTGATTTCTAAAATAGATTTATTCAAACCCAGGCGGGCAGCTTCATTGCTGAGCACAGTAGGGGGCAGCTGATAGTGATCGCCGGCCAGCACATACTTTTTTGCCAAGGGAAAAATTGTCCATGCCAATGGTTCAATGCACTGCCCGGCTTCATCAATCAGCAGTGTATCAAAGTTGAAGTGATTGATCTTTGCATCGTACAAACCAACAGGCGTTCCTAAAATCACTTCCGCTTCAGTATATAATTTTTGTTCATTGTACGCCTGTAATTTTTTTATTTCGGTACGGATATCTTTTACTTCTTTAAAGAGCAGGTTGCGTTGCTCCCTTTCTGCTTTGCCAAAACTTCTTTTGTATTTCAGCGCCATCTTTCTAAATTCTTCGGCCCTTATTTTTAATTGTTTTATTTCTTTCAGTTGCTTGCTGTTATTCAGTTTGCCTTCGGGTGTATGCAGAAAAATAGTTTCATCTACTTTGCTGGTATTGCCCACCCGTAGCACCTGCAGGCTTTGTGCTATCAGGCCCTTGGCAATATTATCCACGGCAGTATTGCTGGGTGCTGATACCAATATTTTTTCTCCGGCTTTTACCAGCTGCACAATGGCTTCCACCAGTGTAGTGGTTTTGCCGGTGCCCGGCGGGCCATGCACAATAGTGATCTTTTCGTTTTGTGTGATGGCGGTCACAGCCTGCTGCTGGCTTTGGTTTAAATTTTTATTATTAAAAAAAAGCGAAACAGATTGTACAGCTTGTGGAAATTTTTTTGTAGGAGTGCCATGCAGCTGTTCAAATAATTCAAACAGTTTTTTGTTGTTTTCTAAATTAGTCAACACCGTTTTCATGATGGTGGTAGTGCGTTGGTCGGGTGCCAGTTTAATACCCACGCCATCATCTTCAATCCAGTCGGGAAAGTCGGGTGCAAACAAACGGAACTCACCTGTTTTGCCATCTAAATTCATTAATACCCCTTTCACCGGTTCTTCGCCGCTGCAAAAACATTCAATGGCTGCACCATCTTTAAACAAATTTATTTCTGCCGGAAAGTTTAACCGAAAAGTTATTTCAGGATAGTCTGCATAACCAAAATTTTTCCTGTTAACAGTAATGGGGTGCAGTGCCAAACCCTCTGCCTTTAAGGATTTCAGCGTATGCTGCTGATCCAGGCTGTACCGCTTTACCTGTTCTTTTTCTTCCAGTTCGATACACTGTAATAAATTTTTTATTTGAAGATGTGTTACTGGCATGGAGTGAAAATAGGGAGGATAGGAATAATAAAAAAATTGCCGCTTGTTTTTCTGTATTCAAAATAATAAATACCAGTAGCTTTACCCGGTACAGAATTCCGGCGTAAAATGTTTACCAATCAGCAAATAATAGAGCACACAAAAAAATGGATCAACGATGTGGTGGTGGGTTGCAATTTTTGCCCCTTTGCAGCCAATGTGGTAAAGCAGCAGGTAATACATTACCTGGTGCAAAATGGCGAAGCTGCTGATGAATGCCTGGATGCTTTTGCAAATGAAATTACCCGGCTGGATGATGACATTAATATTGAAACCAGCTTTCTCATTTTTCCAAATTCGTTTCCCATTTTTGATGATTACCTCGATTTGGTTTCGGCGGCAGAGGAATTATTAACAGCAAAAGGATATGAAGGTATTTACCAGGTGGCCAGCTTTCATCCTTTGTATTGCTTCGCCAATTCAGGAGAAAAAGATGCTGCCAATTATACTAACCGTTCTGTTTACCCTATGCTGCACCTGCTGAGAGAAGCCAGTATTGAAAAGGCTTTGGAGCATTATGCTAATCCTGAAAATATACCGGAACGCAATATTGGATTTGCCCGGGAAAAGGGATTGGTTTATATGAAGATGCTGAGAGATGGTTGTTTGGGAAAAGAATAATTTATATCCGCTTCAGCCATCCGGTGATGCTCATCCTGCTGCGGTTGGCTTTTGTTACTTCATGTTCCATTTCATCACTTTTAAAAAATACAGCTGTCTGTGATTGGGGTTGTATTTTTTGTGCTGTTTCATTTTGATACACTACCAATTGCCCACCATCTTCTTCCAGCCAGTCATCATTCAAATAATTGATGAGAGAATATTTGCGGTTGCTGTCATTTTTAAACTGGTCTTTGTGACGTTTATAAAAACTTCCTTCTTCATACATGGCGTAATGAAATTCGTAACCATTTATGCCGGTGTAACAAGTTTGGTTAAGGTGGTCAATAAAATTTTCTACCTGATGTAAAAATTCCTGTTCATAAATATTGTCGTGGCTTTTATCCATCCAGTAAATTTTATCACCCCTCATTTTTTGCTGGCTGTCTTTTACTGTTTCATTTCCAATGCCGGCCAGTGTCATCAAATCATCTTTTTGTAGTTGCAGAATATTTTGCTGCAGGCCGTTTGATAATGCGTCACTTAAAAAACCTTCATCAATGCCGATATTGTTATCAAGGTAACTGTTAATCAATAAATCAAATTGGTTATTCATACTGATAGTTGAGCCGGGTAAGATAGTTCTTTTGGCTGCTACCAGTATTTATCATTTATATGTTAATAGAAATTCAATTAGTACATAAATATTTTTATTTTTGCCTTTATGAAAATTGCATTCTCAAATCCCCATATTACCATTGTCGGTATATCCGATATTGCAGACCTTACCAGCCTGCTCAACAGTGCATACCGTGGAGAAGCATCTAAAAAAGGCTGGACAACAGAAGAAAATTTGATTAGCGGTGATGTAAGAACAAATGCAGCAGCCATGCTGACAATGATGCAAAATGAAAACAGTGTAATGCTGAAATACAGTAATGACAAGCAGGAAATGATTGGCTGTGTAAACCTGCAAGAAGAAGATAATAAAATTTACCTGGGTATGTTAAGCGTATCACCACATTTGCAGGGCCTGGGCATTGGAAAGTATTTATTAAAAGCAGCCGAAGAATATGCCCAACAATTACAATGCAGTGTTATTTACATGACTGTTATTTCTCTCCGAACAGAATTAATTAGCTGGTACAACCGACACGGCTACAGGGATA
This sequence comes from Chitinophagaceae bacterium, assembly GCA_031371545.1. Taxonomy (GTDB): domain Bacteria; phylum Bacteroidota; class Bacteroidia; order Chitinophagales; family Chitinophagaceae; genus Ferruginibacter. The sequence goes on along the minus strand of JANMJU010000110.1, from coordinate 6,673 downwards.
CAGGCGAAAGAAAGCCTTTTAAAGAAGATATTTCAACAGGCAGACATTTACAGCCATTGGAATTTGCAGTGCTGGAGAAAGTTGTTGTTTGATGGCGGCAAGATTTTTGTAAAAAGATCATTTACTTTCCTGGGGTTCATAAATGCTCAGCCTGTTGTGTAGCTCTGTAATTTGATGTTGCATTGCATCCATTCGTTTCAGTAAATACATAATTGTTTCAAGCCCTTCCAGGTTAATGCCCAATTCAAAATACAACCTTACCATCTTTTCCAAATGAGGAAGCTGGCTAACCAGCATAAATATTTTTTCTTCTACAATGATTGTTTCCACCAGGCCCGATTCTTTTAAAGTGTATATAAAAGAAATATCAATTTTATGATGTGTACAAAATTCTTCAGCCGCTATCATGTCTTCTGATTGCATACAAAGATTATTTAAGGTTACTCAATTGGGTGAATAATGCTTTCTGCTCTTCAGTAAGGTTGGTCGGCAGTTTTACTTCGTAGGTTACATACAGGTCACCGGTTTCTCCTTCTTTTTTGTACACCGGGAAACCTTTTCCTTTCAGCCGTATCTTAGTGCCATACTGTGTTTCAGGGTTTACTTTCAGTTTTACTTTTCCTTTCAGTGTATCAATGGTGGTTTCTCCTCCCAGCATAGCAGTGTATAAATCAATATTTGCAGTGGTATAAAGATCGTTGCCTGAGCGCTTAAAATGAGGGTTTACTGCAATTGAAAATGTAATGTACAAATCACCTGCAGGGCCGCCATTTACTCCCGGTGCACCATACCCCTTTAGTTTTATTACCTGCCCATTTTCTACTCCGGCCGGTATGGTAATACGGATATTTTTTCCATTCACTGCAAGGGTTTGCTGGTGCGTTTCCATTGCCCCGGTCAGGCTTAGTTTCAGTTCGGCATTATAATCCTGCCCCCTGAATTTTGTTTGCCTGCTGCGGCGGCTTCCTCCAAACATAGATTCAAAAAAATTAGAAAAATCACTGTCATCATCGCCGGTAAATTGGTCGCCGGAATACCGGGAATTGTGTTGCGACTGGCGCTGCTGCTGAAACTGGTCTGCATGTTGCCAGTCTTTTCCATACTGGTCATATTTCTTTCGCTTTTCAGGATCGCTTAATACTTCGTTGGCTTCATTTACCTGCTGAAATTTATGGTGGGCATCTTTATCATTCGGATTAAGATCCGGATGCAATTGCCGGGCTAATTTGCGGTAGGCTTTTTTTATATCCTCTTCAGAAGCAGTTTTCTCAATCCCTAAAATTTTGTAGTAATCAATAAATTCCATCTGGCTGATTGTTTATTACCTGGAGTATAAAAGTACAATGCATTAATTTATTGTCCGCTGTGTTTAGCAGGGGTCAATAAATGAGTTTACATAAAATGCTTTGGATAAGGGTGAGGGATATTTTGTCCGGAAAAAAAGAGATGTATGTAATTCAGCCGGCTGTTGCAGGTAATGAATGACCGGTTAGTTTTGAGGTGCCAGCGAAACATTTACAGCGTTAGCTCCTTTAGGGCCCATCTCTACTTCAAAAATTACTTTACTGTTTTCTTTGATAGCTTCTCTCAATCCGTTTACATGTACAAAAACACTTTGCTGTGTTTCCAGGTCTTTGATAAATCCGTATCCTTTTGCTTCATTAAAGAAAGTAACGGTTCCTTTCCTGATCAGGTCTGCAGGGTCAATATCCTGTTGCTTTGGTACGCCAATTTCAATATCTTCCTGTCTCACTTTTTTCATCTTCTTCGGATCAGGCGGGGTATTGGAAAGATTGCCGTTCTCATCTACATAAGCCAGCATATCATCCAAACTTTTTGATTTAGGATTTTCTTTGCGTTCCTGTTTCTTCTCTGCTTTTTCTTTTTTGTTTTGATTCTTTTTCTTTTCTCTTTCTTTTTTATTCCAGGTTTCTGCCATAAATGTTTATTAAATGATTAAATGTTGTGTATTGCAGGAGTAAAATGTAAACTCCTGATCTGGGGAAAAAGCGGAGGTATTTTCGGCAGATTCCTTCAAAGGTAACGTTTTTAGCGTTGCCTTTTTCAGTGAGGTTTTCCAATAGAAGTTTTATAACCCGGTAATTGTGTAAAAGTAAATTTTGGCAGAAGATAAAATTGCTGAAACGTAGGATGGGTAAAGAACAGGCAGGATTTTAGTCTGTTTATTTGTGATGGCTGGCTAAAAAAACGTTAGCAAATAAGCGGCAGGGATTTCAAAAATCTTTAAAATGCCGGCGGCATAATCAACTTATTTCAGAACCTCTTCAGTATCGGCATCATCTTCTTCCTCTTTTGTTTTGGGATAGTCATTTTTAAGTTGCGTTTCCAATTCCTTCTCATCTTTCTGGTTGCGTACCACCAGGTAAATAATTAATGCCAATACTACAATCCCAAAAATAATCAGCACAGGCCAGTTCATAAATTTAGTGTTTGCTTTAAAGATAAAGCGTTTCTTCAGCCCGGCATGTTAAGTTTTTGTGATGCAGTATTTTCAATTTGCTTTCACATTCATCAGTACAGCAACCTTAGCCTTTAAAATAGTAAATTGTGATGCAATGAATACTTCAGAAAATGCCAGCGGACTAACAGCAGAACAGGTAACAGCCAGCCGCCTGCTAAATGGCAGCAATACTCTTGAGATGCAGGAAGACCGGGTGTTTTGGACGGTATTAAAAGAAGTGGTGCTGGAGCCAATGTTTATTATTTTACTGGCAGCCTGCATCATTTATTTTACTGTGGGGCAATACAGGGAAGGGATTATCATGCTGGTTTCCATTTTCATTGTTGCAGGCATTTCACTGTACCAGGAGTACCGGAGTAAAAATGCAGTGCAGGCACTAAAAAAAATATCTGCTGCAAAAGCAAATGTGCTGCGTAATTCAGTTGCTCTTCAAATCAACACCGAAGAAATTGTGGTGGATGATTTATTGTTGCTGGAAGAAGGTGAAGTAGTGGCGGCTGATGCGCTGCTGATGACTGCCAATGATTTTGCTGTGAATGAATCAATCATTACAGGCGAATCATTTGCTGTAAATAAAACTGTTGCCGGTAAAGACATTGTTTATAAAGGAACATTGGTAACAAGTGGCAGCGCCACGGTAAAAGTAACTGCGGTTGGTTTGAAAACTGAATTTGGAAAAATCGGGTTATCACTCAAAGAAATCAGTATTGTAAAAACACCACTACAGTTGCAGATCCGTTCTTTTGTAAAAAGCATGGTGTGGATTGGGGTTGTTGCTTTTTTAATTGTGGTGGGATTTAATTATTATCACTCCAGGGATATCATTCAATCTTTTTTGCAGGGACTGACACTGGCAATGAGTATTCTTCCGGAAGAAATTCCTGTTGCCTTTAGTACGTTCCAGGCTTTAGGCGCTTTCCGCCTGTTGAAAAATAATATTATTGTAAAGCAGCCGCAATATGCGGAAACACTGGGTTCTGCTACAGTTATCTGTTGTGATAAAACAGGTACGCTTACTCAAAATAAAATGAGCATTGAATATTTGTACGATGCCGCTGCAAAATTATCTATACAAATTAAAGATGGTGTATTGCTGCCTGCAACTGTAATTGAATACGCCATGTGGAGCAGTGAAACCAATCCATTTGACCCAATGGAAAAAGCGATTCATGCGTTGTTTAAAAAAACTGCAGCTGTTGATAAAAGGGAACTTTTTAACCAGGTGCATGAATATCCTATTGGGGGGCAACCACCTATGATGACGCATATATTCAGCAGCGGTAGCGGAGAAACCATCATAGCCGTGAAAGGTGCGCCGGAAGCGATTCTACGACAAAGTAATTTATCTGAAGCAGCCTTAAAACATATTGAAGAGCAGTCGCTGGCTTATGCCAAATTGGGTTATCGAGTGCTGGGTGTTGGTAAAGGAATTTGGGCAGATAAAAACTGGCCGGCATCTCAACAGGAATTTATGTTTGAATTTTTAGGATTGATTGCATTCCAGGATCCCCCAAAAGAAAATATTGCTGCAACAATTAAAATTTTTCGGGAAGCAGGTATACCGGTAAAAATGATTACGGGTGATTATGCAGAAACAGCGTTGGCCATTGCAGGGCAAATTCAATTGGATCATAATAGCGAAGTGTTAACCGGGCAGGAAGTACTGCATCTTGGCAAAGAAGCATTGCAGCAAAAAGTAAAGCAGGTAAATATTTATGCCCGTATGTTTCCGGAAGCAAAACTAAAAGTGATTGATGCCCTGAAAGCAAATGGCGAAGTGGTGGCCATGACAGGTGATGGTGTGAATGATGGGCCTGCATTGAAAGCTGCACATATCGGTATTGCCATGGGGCAGCGGGGGAGTGAAGTGGCAAAGAGTGCAGCTTCTTTAATTATCACGGATGATGACCTTGCACACATGACAGAGGCAATTGCATTGGGCAGAAAAATTTACGACAACCTGAAAAAAGCCATTCAGTACATTGTGTCCATTCATATTCCAATCATACTTATTGTTACTGTTCCGTTGTTGCTGCTGTGGAAGTTTACAGATATTTTTTCACCCGTGCATGTTATTTTTTTAGAGCTTATCATGGGGCCAACCTGTTCTATTATTTATGAAAATGAACCAATGGAGCCGGGCACCATGCAGCGGCCACCTCGACAAATAGGTGCTACTTTTTTATCACTCAGGCAGCTAACGTTGAGCATTATCCAGGGTTTGATAATTACTGCCGGTTGTTTGGGAATTGGTTATTATTACATTCAGCTGGGTAGCAGTGAAACTACTGTCCGTACCATTATTTTTACAACGCTTTTATTCAGTAATATTTTTCTTACACTGGCCAACCGCTCTTTTCATTATTCGGTTTTTACTACACTCACTTATAAGAATAACCTAGTTCCGCTGATCATCAGCATTACACTTTTTTTTATTGCGGCATTATTGTATTTGCCCTTAGTGCAGGAAATATTCAGGCTTACTCCTTTATCGATACATGTGATTGGTATTTGTATTGTAACCGGCCTGATATGTACCTGGTGGATTGAAGTATGGAAAGGCCTACAGACAGCTATGACTAAAAAAAAATAAAATAAAAACGGTTGTTGAAGTTTTAAATTTGCTCTCTTTACAAACTAACTCACCCTCGGCTTCCAGGCAATTTCTTCTACCTGCAATAAATGCCCAATGTATCTTGCCAATACAAAAAGATAATCACTTAAACGGTTGATGTATTTTATCACCAGCGGATCTACAAACAGTTCATGCTCCTGCATGTTTACACACAATCTTTCGGCACGGCGGCAAACGCATCGGGCCACGTGTGCAGTGGATATGGCAGGATGGCCGCCGGGCAGGATGAAGAATTTCATTACAGGTAATACTTCATTCATTTTATCTATTTGCTTTTCCAGCAATTCAACATCCTGTTCTTTCAAATCAGGGATCTTCATCAACGGCTCTTTATCAGGGTCGCAGGCCAGCGAAGAGCCTACCGTAAACAGCCTGTCCTGTATTTCTTTCAGGATAATTTTACTTTCGTTGTCAGTGATCACATCACTTACCAAACCGATATAAGAATTCAATTCATCTACGGTGCCGTAGCTTTCAATACGCAGGTGACTTTTAGGAACTTTGGTGCCGCCAATAAGGCTTGTTTTGCCAAGGTCACCAGTTTTGGTATAAATTTTCAATGCCATTAAAATATTTTTTTAAAAAATAGAAACAACAAAACAATCAAATGGTTGGGATAAAACTAAACATGCTGATGATGAATCGTTGAGGGGTTGCTGTTGATCTTGTCTGTTTCCACCATGCCATCCCTTAAGCGTATTACCCGGTGGGCAAAAGAAGAAATGTCTTCTTCATGCGTTACCAAAATAACGGTGTTGCCATCCCGGTGAATTTTGCCCAGGATGTCCATTATTTCATGTGATGTTTTAGAGTCAAGGTTGCCGGTAGGTTCATCTGCCAGTATGATAGCAGGGTTGTTGATGAGTGCCCTTGCAATGGCCACCCGCTGGCACTGACCGCCACTCAATTCATTTGGTTTGTGTTCACTCCGGTCTTCTAATTTTACCCGGGCTAAAACTTCCAGCGCTCTTTCGGTTCTGTCTTTTTTATTAACGCCGCTGTAGATAAGCGGCAGGGCTACATTCTCCAATGCTGATAACCTTGGCAATAAATTAAATTGTTGAAATACAAAACCGATTTCTTTGTTTCTTACTTCGGCAAGGTCATTGTCTTCCATTCGGCTTACATCTTTTCCATTCAGGATGTAACGGCCATTTGTTGGGGAATCGAGGCAGCCTAAAATATTCATCAGGGTTGATTTTCCGGAGCCGCTGGGCCCCATCAAAGCCACATATTCATTTTTAAAAATGTCCAGGTTAATACCTTTTAAAACGGGCAATTCATGCTTGCCTAAATAATAGCTTTTACAAATATTTTCTAAATGGATAATGCCCTGCATGTTGGTTGTAGATTGATTTGTTTGTTTGTATTCGTCATTCAGTATTCGTACTTCATCATTTCTTTATCACCTTCGGTACTTTAAAAAATTCACCATCCTGCAAAGGGGCATTCTTCAATCCTTCCGTTCTTTCAATACTTCCTTTCACTTCATCTTCTCTCAGTATATTGATGCCGTCACTCATGTGCAGCAAGGGCTCCACGCCAGTGGTATCTAC
>JANMJU010000058.1:0-39745 GCA_031371545.1 Chitinophagaceae bacterium | reverse complement strand
TTTTGCCACCATGCCATCGGGCAGATGGTAATTGTTGGGGTCAATATCAGTTTGCTCAAACAAATTTTTCCGCATAAAATAATGGTAACTCTGCAATGCATCTTTGTCCATCGGATAATACTGATCGAGATTAAAAGTGATGACATTTTTAAAACTCAATCCTTCTTCTTTGTGCATCCTCACCAATTCTGCATACAATGTTTTTGGTGAAGAACCGGTGGCCAGGCCGATGACACATTTTTCCCCGGCTGCTTCTTTTTCTTTTATGAGATGAGCAATTTGACGGGCAATATATAAAGAGCCTTCTTGAGAGTCAGCAAAAATATTTACAGGAATTTTTTCTAAAGAATCAATCATAGTTGTTGGTTTGATAGTACCCATAAGTGTATGCAGTTTAATATTTGTAATGATTCTATAAAAAAAAGTATGATTTTTTTTCTGCTATTCTCAGGTGATGCTTTTAAAAAAGAGCGATTGAAAAGCACAGTACCATTGCCTTCTTCAACATTTTTATTGCCTGGTAAATAAGGTTACGGGCAGCCTGGTAATTAATTTGCATCATGTCGCTTATTTCTTCATAACTGAGGCCGAGATAAAATTTTAAATAGATAATTTCCTTCTGCCGGGGCGACAGTATTTCAATTGCATCTGCTACTTTCTTTACATTCTCTGCATTTTGTTCGTTGTTAATCAGCAATGCTTCCCTGCTCAGTTCAAAACTATGTTCGTTGTTTTCGTTAGTAAGGAGAGTGGTTTTATTATTTTTTGCCAGCAGCTTGATCAGTTTAAATTTAAATGCTTTAAAAATGTATGCTTTTAGAGAAATGATATCAGCTTTGCCGCTGGTTCGCCACATATCCATAAACAATTCCTGTATGCAGTCTTCCACCAGGTTGGAATCAGTGCTTATCCTGCATCCATAATTGAATAAGCCGGGATAATATTTTCTAAAAATTTCTGCAAATGCATCCTCTTCCCCATTTTTAAATTGGTTCCAGAGTAAAGTATCTGTTTCGTGGTCTTTTAATCCCATAATAAATACAAAGTGCAGTCAGCAGGCTTAAGAAAGTAGTAGTGTTGGTGGTACAAATAAACAAAAGGTTTTATTGGTATTGGTGAATAAATTAAAATAAATAAAAAATAGTTTCAAAAGGATGGTTACAAAAGATATATCAGAAGCACTTAATTAAATACACAATAAGATTATGCAAAACGATTTTAATACAACCGAGGACTTTTTGGCCGATGAAAGTTTTGTTTCATGGGTTTTACAAACGGATGAAAGCAGTGGAGCTCAATGGGACAGCTGGATTGGAGCTAACCCTGCAAAGCTGGAACTGGTGCAGCAGGCAATAACCATGTTACAGCAAATCCGAATAAATGAAAACGTGGTAAGCCCAACCCAACAGGCCTCTGCAGAAACAAGGCTGTTGCAAACTATCCAAAATGAAAAAGCAGATAAGACTGGCAAACTAATATCCATCAATCGCCGCAAATGGTGGTATAGTGCTGCTGCAGCAGCTGTGCTGGCTGGAATGGTTTGGTATAGTATTTCATTTAACGATAATAAAATACCTACACCACAATTGGCCACAACTTACGGCCAGGTACAGCAGGATAAATTGCCCGATGGTACTGAAGTGATATTAAACGCCAACAGTAATATAAGCTATCAACCAAATTGGAAAGAAGGTGCCGACAGGGAAGTATGGATAAAAGGGGAAGCATTTTTCCATGTAAAGAAAACAGCACACAGGGATAAGTTTACCGTTCACACCGATGGTTTTGATATTGAAGTAACCGGTACTTCCTTTAATGTGGTAAACCGTAATAATATCAGCTCCATTATCTTAAAAGAAGGAAGTGTGAAGATACACCGCAAAGGGGAAGCCGACATAAACATGGTACCGGGTGATGTGGTGGAATTTAACAATAAACAAATACAGAAAAAGACAACACAAAAAACAGATTACTTAGCATGGACAGAAAGTAAATTGGTATTTGACAGCACTCCAATAGCCGCAGCCGCCGCCAGTATCAAAGAAATTTATGGTGTGGAAGTAGTATTGAAAGGCAATGGCATCACTGATAAAACCATCACTGGTATTTTGCCTAATAACAATCTTGCTGTGTTGCTGCAGGCGTTAGAAGGTACACAGGATTTTGAAATTAAGCAAACTGGAAATACAATTACGATTAGCAATAAAAATTAACCAACCAACAACTACAAAACTAATGTTATGAGAAAGCTAAACACAAAACCGGTATGCCTGTGCCTGCTATCCAGCTTTTTGCTGGTGACAGCCAGTGGGGCGTATGCACAAAATGACTATGCATACAATACCGGCTTAACCAGTAAAACACAAATCAGTAAACAGGTTCCCGCCAATGAAAAAAACAAACTAATTGATGTATTAAAAGACCTGAATAAAGTAAAGGGTGTTTATTTCATGTTCTCCAACCCGGCATTGGGCAGCTGGCTGGTAAACCCAGTAACGGAAATGAATGAAAACACAGATTTGCTGCTGGATAAAATATTAAAGAATACCGGCCTTACCTACAAAAAAATTAACAGTAATACTTTTGTAATTCTTTCTGCAGAAGAGGCTGTAAAAAGGAAGAAGGGAACAGACCCGTTGGCCTATTCGCAATCGATTGCACCTGACGGAAAAGGTGCTTCCCTAGTGGCTTTGATGGATATGATAACGGGAAAAATTGTTGATCAATCGGGCAAGCCGGTGGCTGGCGTTACTGTGCAGGTAAAAGGACAAAAGAAAGCAGTATCAAGCGACAATAATGGCGCTTTTAGCATTGATGTAAAAAAGGGCGATGTGCTGGTATTTTCTTCTATTGGCTACAACCAGCAGGAAATTACTGTTGGTAATGATACCAGCATAGCAATAGAACTGACTGAAAAAAGTGGCCAGCTAAATGAAGTGGTGGTTACAGCTTTGGGTATTCAGCGCAAGGCTAAGAGCTTAACCTATTCCACACAAAAAGTGAGCAATTCAGATCTTACTACTGTAAAAGATGCAAACGTTATTAATAATATTAATGGCCGTGTTGCAGGTGTTACCGTAAATAAAAGTGCTTCCGGTGCAGGTGGTTCTGCAAGAGTAATTCTTCGTGGACAAAAATCAACAAGAGAAAACCAGCCTTTGTATGTAATTGATGGTGTACCCATGTCAAACTATTCACCGGCACAGCCTACAGATGTTTGGGGACAGGCAAGCGGATCGGGTAGTGGTGGCCGTGATGGTGGTGATGGTATTTCAAATATTAATCCAGATGATGTGGAAAGCATCAGTGTATTAAAAGGTGCTGCGGCATCTGCTTTGTATGGTTCACAGGCCAACAATGGGGTCATTATTGTTACCACTAAAAAAGGAAAGGCAGGACAGGTAAAAGTGGACTACTCTTCTTCCTTTACCGCAGATAAGGCTGCTTATCTTCCCAAACTGCAATGGGATTTTAAACAGGGTAATGCAGGTGCTGCTGCTGCCGGCAGTTTTAGTTATGGGCCTGCAGGTACTTCTCCCAATCATGTTAATTCATTTTTCCAAACAGGACGTACTTTAATCAATAGTATTTCAGTAAGCGGCGGAACAGAAAAAGCACAAACTTATTTTTCTTACAGTAATACCAACAGCCACGGTATTATGCCGACCAATATTTTCAACCGTCACAATTTTGCAGTGAGGGAAACAATGAAAATGCTGAATGATAAATTGACCCTGGATGCAAATGTTATCATTGCTTCTCAAAAAGTAAACAACCGCCCTACCAGTGGTTTGTATTACAATCCGCTTACCGGTTTGTACCTGATGCCCCGTGGTAAAGACTTTAATAATTTCAAAACTAACTTCGAATATTTTAGCCCAAGCCGTAATGTAAACCTGCAAAACTGGTGGAACATTAATGCAGATGCCAACCTTACCGGTGATGATAACCAGCAAAACCCTTTCTGGATTTTAAACAGGAATAAAACAGAAGATAAATTATTCCGTGTGTTTGGTTCATTGGTGTTAAAATATCAATTGACAAAAGAACTTTCTATCCAGGCAAGAGGCAATGTTGATAAATCAAACAGCAATTACGAACTGAAAGCTTATGCAGGTACACAAGGTACTTTAGCAGATGCCAATGGACGTTATACCTTAGACAAACAAGACAATACGCAACTGTATGGAGATTTGATTGCAACTTATAATACGCAGCTTACATCTAAAATAGGATTGGTTGCTACCATTGGATCCAGCATCCAGGATCTGCATACCGGCTACCAGGATTTCTTTGATTCAAAAGGTGGTAACCTCAGTTTTGCCAACCAGTTCAATGTTGGTAATATGAACCTTACACCCGGCAGTGGATCTACATTTTTCCAGGCTGGTAACAGAAAACAATTGCAATCCGTTTTTGCCAGTGTAAACCTTAATTTCAACAGCAAATTTTATTTGGATATCACTGCAAGAAATGACTGGTCTTCAGCATTGGCCTTTACACCAAAAAATAATTATTTCTATCCATCCTTTGGTGCCAATGCTATCTTAAGTGATATTATGCAAATGCCTGCTGCAGTAACTTTTGCTAAAGTAAGAGCTGCTTATGCACAAGTGGGCAGCGATGTAGCAGTTTATTCTACCAACCCTTTAAACCTCATCCGCAACGGGCAGCTGGTTTCTAATGATAAGGGGCCATTGCCGGGCACTTACCTTAAACCAGAATTGTCAACATCAGTTGAATTTGGTACCGAATGGCGCTTCTTGAATAATCGTTTAGGCTTCGATGTTACCTGGTATCAGTCCAGCACCAAGAACCAGTATTTTGAATTGAGTTCAACTTCGTTGGGTACAGGGTTAAGCACCTTTTACCTCAATGCCGGTAATATCAAAAATTCCGGTATTGAAGCAACGATTGATTTTAACAGCCAGTTAAATAAAAACCTTAAATGGACAACAGCTTTAAACATTACGGCTAACCGCAATAAGATTGTAGAGCTGGCTTCGCAAATACCGCCGAATGTAAATTATAAAATCACTGATGGTGGTGTAAACAATTACAACCTGGTAATAAGAAGAGGTGGCAGCTTTGGAGATATTACAGGTATGCAGTTTCTGAGAGATGCAAGTGGAAACATTGTGGTGGATGCCACAACCGGTGCACCTCAGGCAGGTACTTTTGGAATAGTGGGCAACCCTAATCCTAAATTGGTATTGGGCTGGAGCAACAGTTTTGAACTGGGTAAAAATCTTTCTGTCAGCCTGTTGGTGAATGGCCGCTTTGGTGGTAAAGTAATGAGTATTACACAAGCAGTTTTAGATCAGTACGGAGTAAGCCAGATTAGTGCTGATGCCCGTAGAAATGGGGGAGTGGATATTGCCGCTTCAAAAGTTGGTGGTGGTGCTTACGGCAGCAAAATACCGGCAGAAGTATTTTATACAACAGTTGGTGGAAGGGCTGGTATCACTGAATACTACATGTATGATGCCACCAATATCCGCCTGCAGGAATTTGCAGTAGGTTATAAAGTAAACCTGAAATCAAAAACCATCAAAGCACTCCAGTTTTCTTTGATAGGAAGAAACCTTTTCTTCTTCTCTAAAAAAGCGCCATTTGATCCTGAAACCAGTATGAGTACTGGAAATGGTTTGCAGGGTGTGGATGTATTTGGTTTGCCACCTGTAAGAAACTACGGTGTGAGCGTAAAAATGTCATTGTAATATTATAAAACTACTGAATCATGAAAAAATATATTTATAACACGACGGTGCTTGCAGGCCTTGCACTGTTTCTTATCAGCAGCCTCGGCAGTTGTACCAAAAAATTTGATGAATATAATACCAATCCCTATGGTGTAAGTGATAGTGACCTTGATCCCGACGGAGCACTCATCGTAGCATCTTTACAAAATGCACAAAAAAATATTTATGTCAACTCACCGGCATGGATAACCCAGTTGCAGCAAAACCTGATGGGAGATGTATATTCTGGTTACATGATGCCTCCCACACCCTTTGCAGGCAACAGCAACAATATGACCTATAACCTGGTGGACGGATGGAATACCTGGGCATGGAATCCGGCTTACACCGGCGTAATGTTACCGCTTTCCAAAGTAGAGCCGCTTACTAAAACTGCAGCCCCGGAAATATATGCCATGAGCAAAATAATAAAGGTGGAAGCAATGCACCGGGTAAGTGATATTTTCGGTCCAATCATTTATACAAAATACCGTCAGCCCAATGCCGATCTTAGTGTGGATTTCGACAGCCAGCAGAATGCATACACGGCTTTCTTTGCCGATCTTTCAGAGGCTATTGCCATACTGGCTCCAAAGATTGGACAGCCGGTGAATGTTAACTTTAAAAAAGCAGATTTAGTATATGCCGGTGATTATGGTAAATGGGTACGTTTTGCAAATACCCTGCGGCTGCGGCTGGCATTGCGGATAGTAAAGGCTGATCCTGCAAAAGCAAAAACAGAAGGTGAGGCAGCCCTTGCACAAAGTGCAGGTTTATTAAATGGCACTGCTGATAACTTTAATGTTGATCTCGGCAGCAATCATCCATTGAATGTAATGAACAACGAATGGGGAGATATAAGAATGGGAGCACCAATGGAATCCATTATGGGGGGCTATACCGATCCAAGGATTGGAAAATATTTTGAGCCAGCTGTTGATGCAGTTGTGGCAGGCCAATACAAAGGGATCCGTGAGGGAATTAATATTGATGCAAAAAGCAGGTATGGCGATTTTTCAAAATTGACAACATTTTCAAATTTTGCACAAATGATGACTGCTGCAGAAGCATCCTTTTTGAAAGCTGAAGCTGCATTGCGTGGCTGGGGCGGAGCTGGTGCTGTACAGGCAAATTATGAATCAGGTATTCAACGCTCTTTTGATCAATACAGCCTGGGCAGTGCTGCAGTTTATTCTGCTAATAACATACTAAAACCGAAAGCATACATTGATCCGAAAGCAATAACGGCTGGTCAAAATGATGTGCTGGTTGGGTCGCCCAATTTAAGCACCATCACTATCAAGTGGGATGATGCTGCATCTTTTGATGAAAAACTGGAACGCATTATTACACAGAAATGGATCAGCATGTATCCTGATGGACAGGAAGCATGGAGTGAGTTCAGGAGAACAGGGTATCCAAAATTATTTCCTGTGGTAGTCAACAACAGCGGGGGTAAAATAACTGGTTTCATCCGTCGTATTAATATGCCAACTGCAGAAGCTAATAATCCGGCACTGGCCGCAGCTATTGCTACTTTGGGTGGTACAGATACCGGGGGCACAAGATTGTGGTGGGATAAGCCTTAAATTCTTTTTCATATTTCGTCGTTTAAATTTGAGGCTGTTCAATTTTTTTGAACGGCCTCTTTTTTATTAACTTGTTATAAATTTTTTAGCGATGCGTTTATGCTTATTTTTCTTTACTGGTTGTTTTATATTCACTGCTTGTGATAACCGGCAGCTTAAGCAATTCTCTAAATTGTCAGAAACTAAAACGGGCATTAATTTCCGTAACCTTATTAAAGAAGATAACCCCGAATTTAATATTGTACTGTATCCCTATTTTTATAATGGCGGCGGTGTGGCAGTTGGCGATATTAATAATGATGGACTGCCTGATATTTATTTTACAGGCAACATGGTTAAAAATCGCCTTTACATAAATAAAGGCAATATGCAATTTGAAGACATTACAGAAAAGTCTGGCATTGCTGCAAAAGAAGGCTGGTGTACAGGCGTTACCATGGCCGATATAAATTCTGATGGGAAGCTGGATATTTATATATGTCGCTCCGGTTTAAGTAATGTTGCGTTTAGAAAAAATTTACTCTTTATTAATAATGGTGATTTAACGTTTACAGAAAAAGCAAAAGAATTTGGTTTAGATGATGCCGGGTATTCTACACAGGCTTCTTTTTTTGATTATGATAAAGATGGGGACTTGGATATGATGTTAATCAATCAGTCAAGCCCGGAATATTCAAAAGGTAAAATTGAATATCTGCAATTGCGGAACGAAAAAGCTGACAGTACATTAAGCAATAAATTATTTAAAAACGAGAACGGACATTTTATAAATGTATCTGCAGCGGCCGGCATCACATGCAATGTGTTGAGTTTTAGTTTGGGTGTTAGTACCGCAGATATTAATAAAGATGGCTGGCCGGATATTTATATTGCCAATGATTTTAAAGAACCGGATTATTACTTCATCAATAATAAAAATGGAACATTTACGGAGCAGCTAAATAAAAGTATTGCACACACTTGTTTATATGCCATGGGAATTGATGTGGCAGATTATAACAATGATGCATTGCCCGATATGATAGAAATGGATATGCTGCCTGAAGGTAATCATGCACAGAAAATGCACATGGGCATTGATGGTTTTGACCAGTACAACCCGTTGTTTCAAAAAGGCATGCCTTATCAATACATGAAAAATTGTTTGCAGAAAAATAATGGCGATGGTACATTCAGCGAAATTGGCCAGCTTGCTGGCGTGTCCAATACCGACTGGAGCTGGAGCCCTTTGTTATGTGATTTTGATAATGATGGTATGAAAGATCTGTTTATTACCAATGGATATAAAAGAGATAATACTGACATTCAGTTTATAAAATATTCCATGGACCAGTCGGATAAAATGCACCATGGGGAAAGTGCTGTCAGCGCTGCGGAATATATCTCTCACATGCCCTCCATAAAAATTGAAAATTATATTTATCAAAATGCTGGTAAAGATAAATTTGTAAATAAAATACAGCAATGGGGGTTGGATGAAAAAACATTATCGCATGGCGCCGTGTATGCCGATCTGGATAATGATGGCGATATGGATCTAATCACCAACAATACCGACGATTATGCAGGTGTTTATCAAAACAATGCGGAAGTATTGGAAAAAAATAATTTCCTCAAAATAAAATTACAGGGAACGCAACAAAATAGTTTAGGCTTTGGCGCAAAAATTTATGTGATGAAAAACGGGCAAACCTATTACCAGGAGCAATCACCTGTAAGAGGATATTGCTCTTCTGTGGATGCCGTGTTGAATTTTGGGGTAGGGAAAATTACAGATATAGATTCTGTAAGAATCATCTGGAGTAATGATAAAACACAGATCTTAAAAAATATAAAAGTCAATCAAACGCTTTTACTTAAACAAACTGATGCCGCAGAAAACTGGAATTATCTGACCAATACCACTTCAAGTTTTTTTAGTGAGCATACTCAGGTCATCAATTTTGTTCACACAGAAAATGATTTTAATGATTTTACAGTACAAACTTTATTGCCCTGTTATTTATCAAGGCAGGGGCCTTGTATGGCAAAGGCAGATGTAAATAAAGATGGCAGGGAAGATATTTTTATTGGTGGCGCCAAAGGGCAGACAGCACAATTATTTTTACAAACAGCTACTGGTGCTTTTGTGTCAAAGCCACAGGTAGCTTTTGAAAAAGATAAAATAAGTGAAGATGTTGCTGCAGTATTTTTTGATGCGGATAGAGACGGCGATATGGATTTGTATGTAGGCTGCGGCGGCTATGAGTTTGCAGAAAATGACCCGGCATTGCAGGACAGGTTGTACATTAATGATGGCGAAGGAAATTTTACAAAGAAAGAAAATGCATTACCAAAGCTCCTGATAAGTACAGGCTGTGTTACAGCGAATGATATGGATAGTGATGGTGATATTGATCTGTTTGTTGGAGGAAGATGTGTGCCTGGCAAATATCCAATGACACCGGAAAGTAAAATATTACTGAATGATGGTAAAGGAAATTTTACGGATGCCACTCAAACAGTTTGCCCCGCTGTTGCTAAAATCGGGATGGTGACAGATGCAGTTTGGGTTGATGTAGATAAAGATGGAGTAAAAGATTTGATTGTAGTGGGAGAGTGGATGCCACTTAAAATATTCATTAATCAAAAAGGTAAACTAATCGATGCATCTGCAACTTATTTTAAATTTCCGGCTAGTGGCTGGTGGAATAAAATTTACGCAGATGATTTTGATAAAGACGGCGATATGGATTTGGTAATTGGCAACCAGGGATTCAATAATCAATTTGCAGCCAATGAGCAGCAGCCTGTGAGTCTTTACTACAAAGACTTTGATGGTAATGGTTCTGTTGATCCGTTCATGTTTTATTTTATTGGCAACACATCTTACCCGGCATTTTCGAGAGATGATATTGCACAGCAGGTGCCAATGCTCAACAAAAAATATTTGTATTACGACAAGTATGCTGATATTACCAAAGAAACTATGTTTACCGCAGAAGAATTAAATAATGCAGGGGAATTGAAAACTAATAATCTTGAAACAGTTTATTTGGAAAACACCGGCAATGGTTTTGTACCAAGGCAATTACCAATAGAAGCACAGTATGCACCGGTGTATGCCATTGCGGTTGCAGATATAAATAAAGATGGCAACAAAGATCTGATTCTTGCAGGTAATAATACATACACCAGGATAAAATTCAGCCGGTATGATGCTAATCATACACAATTATTTTTAGGAGATGGAAAAGGTAACTTCAATTATGTACCGCAATGGCAAAGCGGCTTACAGGTCACCGCTAATGTGAGAAGTATTGAAATGATAAACGATGAAATATTTTTTGGGATCAATAATGGCAAGGTTACAAACTATATTATAAAATAGGAATTATTATTTTACTGGCAGCATAATAAACTATGACGAGATTATTTTTTATTGCCTTACTCTTTACTGCATCATCAGCAGCAGCTCAATTTAGAATAGGGCAAGCTTACCAGGGCGGTAAAATATTTTACATTAATAAAACAGGAAAACATGGTTTAATTGCTGCACCAAAAGATTTTAACGAAACCGCTACATGGGATATAGCAAAAAAATTATGCAAAAGTTACAGAGGTGGCAAATATTCCAATTGGTATTTGCCCACCAAAGACGAATTGAATATGTTGTATGAATTAAAAGATGTGATCGGTAATTTTGCTCCCAATTATTACTGGAGTTCTACTGAAGCAGACAGTAAAAATGCCTGGTACCTGGTTTTCTTTAATGGTAATCAATATGGCAGTTTTAAAACCTTTACCGGTAAAGTACGGGCAGTAAGAACCTTTTAAAAAATTATTCCACTTCAATCTCATCTATAAACATCCAGGCTTTATTTCCTGCGCCAGGTTCGTTATCCGGGATAGGGCTCCAGTTTTTTGCCAGCACTTTTATATACCGGGTTTTGATGCTGTTAAAACTTATGCTCATAATGCCTTTGCCATTGATTGATTTAACAAAATCATCTGTTAAGCCAAGCGATGTGAAAATTTTTCCATCCGCAGAAGAAAAAACTGCTACTGTTAGTGGCCGCCATATCCAGTTTGTTTTTAGGTGAAGGGCATGAAGCGTTACGTTGCTGATTGCCTCTTCTTTACCAAGATCAATGATGGCTTCGCAATCCGTTCCTTCAAAGCCAACAAACTCCGAAGCTTTGGAGTAGCCCGCCACATTGTGTACCCCATTTACCAAAGTAAAAGCACCATCGCCGGGATATTGACTGGATGGAAGAGTGCTGAGGGTTATTTTTTTTCCGGTGGCTTTGTTGAACGCAAATGTTTCTGCTACATACAATTTACTTTTACTGATAGCGGCAACTGCGGAACCACTTTTATTAATGAGTACTGGTTTTTTGTAAATGAATACCGAATCTACGCCATCAATATTTATAAAGATTGGCTTATTTGCTTTACTGCTCACTTTCCACAAAATACCATTGTAATTTGGAGTGGGTAAAATACTTGCTTCAATAGTAAAATATGCCTTACTGTAATTTATTTTTTGTTCGTCAAGCCGTTCAAAAATTCCCGGTATCCTTCTCTCAAAATCTTTCCAGTCTTTCTTTTCTTTTGGCGTCCATAGTACTTCAGCCAGTGCTGCCATTCTTGGAAAAATCATGTATTCCACTTTGCCGGGAGTCTTCATATATTCTGTCCACACATTGCCCTGTGCACCCAGTATATGTTTTGCCTGTCCTGCTGTAAGTGCTGCTGGTACTGGATCGTAGCTATATATTTTTTCGATTGGTAAATAACCGCCAATGGTTACACTGTCTTCGTTTTTGCTCTGGCTGTGATCGAGATAACACCAGTCGCCGGGAGTCATAATTACATCATGGTTTTGTTTGGCTGCATCAATACCGCCTTCTTCCCCACGCCAACTCATTACGGTGGCGTTGGGTGCAAGGCCGCCTTCTAATATTTCATCCCAACCAATTATTTTTTTGCCTTTGCTGTTGATGTATTTTTCTATTCGCTGAATAAAATAACTCTGTAGGGCATGTTCATCTTTCAATCCTTTTTCTTTCATCAGCTGCTGGCAGAAGGCAGATCGTTTCCATGATTCTTTAGGAGATTCATCACCACCAATATGAATGTACTGCGATGGAAAAAGCGGCATCACTTCATCCAGCACATCCTGCAAAAAATTAAAGGTGTAATCACTGGGACAAAACACATCTTCAAATACGCCCCATGTTTGCTGCACCTGCTTGCCTTTGGTGGTGCCAGCCCAAATACATTCTTTCGGATACTGTGTGTCTTCATCTGGAAAGCAACTGAGTTGTGGATAAGCAGCGATGGCTGCTGAAGAATGCCCCGGCATTTCTATTTCGGGGATGATGCTGATGTAGCGGTCGGCTGCATATTTTACTACGTCTTTAATTTCTTCCTGTGTGTAGAAGCCGCCGTAATGCAGGCTGTCATTACCTTTGCCGGGATAGCCGCCAATGATGGTTCCATTCCTGTATCCGCCAACACTTGTGAGTAATGGATATTTTTTTATTTCAATCCGCCAGCCCTGGTCTTCGGTTAAGTGCCAGTGAAAGGTATTGAATTTATATGCTGCCAAGTAATCAATGTACTTTTTTATAAAACTTACCGGCATAAAGTGACGACCCACATCAAGGTGCATACCACGGTAGGGGAAACGGGGGTAATCTTTAATGGTACAAGTTGGGAGTGTTAGTTTATTTTTTTTGAAATCCTTGTTGTATTGGCCAATCAATTGTAATAAGGACTGTATCCCCATAAATACAGCCTTTGTACTGCCGGATACGGCAATGAAATTTTTATCAGAAACAGCCAGTGCATATTCCTCTTTATCTTTAATATCAGTAAAATTTATCAGCATTAGTTGTGATTTGCTTACATCATATTTTTCGTTGGTCAATACGGTAGATGGACATTTTATTTTTGAAAGCTCGTTTTGTAAATACAGCGCATTATTTAAATTAACCTTTCTATTGTCGTACACAATTTGGATTGGCAGATTGAAAATTACATTTTCACCTGCATTTATTATTTCAGCAGGCATTGGCACAATATTCAGTCTGTTCTGGGCTGTTGCAGCCAGTCCGTTTATCAGCACCATAAGCAGGGCAATTTTTTTCATAATAACTTTTTCTTTACAAGTGTTGGCAAATCGGTTTTTGTAACCGTTTATTTTGAAACAGGCAAAATAAATTTCGTCTGGTTGTTTATATTATAATAATGCAGGTACGTTAATGCAACAATGGACAAAACGCCTGGAAAAATAAATATTTTTTCATTTTCATAATTATTTGAGTGTTAAATTTAGCGAAACTAAATTGCTTGTCATGGATAATAATGAAGCGCTCATTCATAAATTTTACACCGCTTTTCAACAACTGGATTACAAAACAATGAATAGCTGCTACAGCGAAGACATTGTTTTTTACGATCCTGCTTTTGAATTATTGAGGGGAGACGAAGTGAGAGCAATGTGGGAAATGCTGTGTAAAAATGCCAAGGATTTTTCATTGGTATTCGACAGCATCACCAAACTGGATGATGAATATTATACCTGCAACTGGGTGGCTACTTACACTTTTTCTAAAACCGACAGGCAGGTGGTGAACAGGATAAAAGCCAACATGCGTTTTGAAAATGGCATCATCGCTGAACACAGTGACGCCTTCAGCCTGCACAAATGGAGCAGCCAGGCATTGGGTTTCATGGGGCAGCTGTTTGGCTGGAACTCTTTCTTTCAACGCAAAATAAAAAACCAGGCGAAGAAAAATTTATTGAAATTTATGCAATCAAAATAATTGACTCGTAAAGTTGCATGTTGCCAATATCATTTGTATTTTGACGGCTGCATTATTTCAACCTGATTTCTTTACTTCTTAAACCAACCTTGTCATGCATTATTTTCAATCTCTACATCAGCTGAATTGGTTAGCCATTTTATTGGGTGGCCTTGGTCATTTTGCTTTGGGTGCCATCTGGTATTCCAAAATATTATTTGCAAAAAAATGGCTGGCCTATACAAACATTGATATGAACGATCCCAATGCCAGTAAAGGGATGGCTGGTATTTTTGGCACTTCTATTTTGATGGCGTTACTTTCCAGTTTTGGAATTGCTGTACTGGCGCATCGTATGCAGACAACAGGATTTTTTAATGGTGCACATTTGGGTTTGCTGGTAGGTATTTGTTTTGGTGTTACCGCCATATCCAATTCGTACCTATACGAAAAAAGGCCGCTGGGCTTGCATTTGATCAATGGCGGCTATACCGTGGTAGGGAGCATGATTGCAGGAATTATTATTTGCTGTATGTAGGCGGACTGAATCATTTACCATTCTATAATTGGTAAATCATTTTTCTTTTTATTAAAACTGCCGTGAATAATTATTTGCCCTTTTTCATTATTGACAATCAATTCAAGCGATTCTATATTCTTCGTTAAGGCCACAACTTCATCCGGCAAATATTTCATCAGTGATATAGGGATTTTTGTGAGCAGCAGTTTAAAAAATAAAATGCATTGTACAGGATGTTTTGCCAGTGCAACTTTGTAATTGTTGGATGTAACAGCAAGTTGCTTTTCATTTTTTACATTGCAATAAGATTTTACAAAGGGAATGGGAGTAAACAATTCACCGGCAACAGTTTGTTCTAATTTGCCGTTGATCTTCCAGTAATTATAAACAGGACTGACATCTACACCCTGTACGATGAAATCAAATGCAGGTTCTTCAACCGTATTCACCACTACTTTTTCCACCGGGTTAAAATTATCATCATAAGTATAACTGATCGCAGAATCAACCCTTGGATAAATGCCTGCAATATCCAGTTGATAACGTGTGTTGGTTGGCAACAGTAATGAATCAATATTAAAGTTCAGGGCTTTCGAAATATCAGCCCAGGCTGTATCCGGCAGCAATGAGTGTATGGCAGAGTAGGGCTGGGTGAATGCAAGCGTACAAAGGGAACTGTCGCTGTACATGAAATTGTTTACAGCAAAGTTGGTATTGAATTTTGGCGTAAAACCAGTGCTGGCAGCTATTTTATTTTTATCAAAATTTGCAGCAATAAGGCATTCACTTTGCAGAAAATTATTCTTTGCTATCTGTACTGATAAATGACTTTCGGCATCAATATTCTTTTTGAGTAAGTCTTTTGCAGCATATTGTTTTTTGGTAAACAATTCATCGGCTATTTGACGGATAAAATTTTTATCTTCTACTGCAATGTTGCCCACCAGTAATTGATTGCCGCTTTGTATCAACTCAATGCCCAGTTCTTTTGAAGCAGACAAACCATCTTTTTTTTCAAAATGGAATTGTTGTAAACCTTTAGCAAAATCATCCTTGTCTTTTATTTCCAGTACTGTGTACCATGCATTGACAGGATGATTGACACTGTGAAAAACAAAAACATAGTCGGGCAGCTTCACCATATCATCCAGGCTCACTTTATCTTTATCATCATCAGTAGTGCTGCTGAACTTCCATTGACTGGGAGTGGTGATGATATTCCAGATGAAGGTATTGGTAACTCTTTTTACATCCAAGGCTATGATGCAGTCAGCAGTTTTGGCTACCGTTATTTCGGTGTATGTTTTGTAAAAAAGTTTGAGGTAGCCAGCAAGCAACAGGATGAACAATAAAAGCAGCGCCCATTTCTTTTTCGTCATTTAAAAACTGTTTATATAATAATGGCATCTTCTATCGTGTGGATAAAAGATGCCAAATGGTGTTTTGATGAAAGGATTCCCACAATACTGTGGGAACGATGCAGCCATGAAATACTTTCGCCGGTATTAAATTCTTAATCAACTTTTTTCTCTCTTTCTATTTTATCTTTTTCCATGATGTCGTTGATGGCATCAATCATGTTGAAGAAAAATTCAAGGCTGTTCGTGTGGTTGCCTGTAACAGTCATGGTGCTGGTGCCTTGCATTATGCCGTCTTTAATGCCGCCTTCCATTTTTATGTCTCCCACATTGTCCTGCAGGTATTGGCTTATCTTTTTACTAAGGCTGGTACTCAGTTCTGGGTTTATCTGCCCAATTAATTTCTTTGTATTCAGCTTTAGAAAAACATTGTTGTTCAATATTGAATTTTTGGTGTCAGCATCTAAAGTGTAGCCGGTATTGTTCAGTGTCATGTCAATCACTTCTTTTGAAGTAGTTACAATTGCTTTGCCATCTTTTACCATAAAGTACAGGCTGCTGATGGGATATTTATCCGCATCAAAAGCCAGTTCGTAATAACCGCCTTTTTCTTTGTAGTTGAATTTTTCTTTTTCAGCATATTTCAATGGAAGCTTTGCTATCTTTTGCAGGAAGGCGTCTTTCTTTGTTTCCATCACAAAAGTAAAGTTGGGTGAAAGTTCCTGTTTGGTTTTCTTTATTTCTTTGCTTTTGAAATCTTTTTCATCATACACATAATCGGTGTAAGTCACCGTTTTTGTTTTCATATCATGCAGCACCATCATCATGTTGCCTGGCATCAGTTCGGCAATGGCTTTTTCATCAATGATGATTTCCAAAAAATCCATGTACACATCCACCACTTCTGAATATTCATTGGTGTAAGGGTTGCTGTTTAAAAACTGCCTTATCAGTTTGTAATAATAATTCGCCATCGCTTCAGTATTGATGGATGCTGACATGCAGGCAATGTTGCCGGGGCTAACATAACCAGCCAGCGAATTGCTTTGCCTGCTGTTGTATATTTCCCTTCCCATTGCGGCTATCTGCTCATCAGGCGAATACATTTTCTGATCCATCCTTATTTTGTCTTTATCGAAAAAAAGATTCACCGCAGAACGAAAGCCTTTGTTTTCATTGCCATTAAAATTTCTTGGCTGTATCATGTTATGTGTAATTCTTCCAAAGCCACTGAAAAGACTGGACCAGTAAAGACTCATCAGGTTATCATAGTTGAGCCATGCTGATACATGCGCCGACGGATCAATTATTTTTTTGTAACTCACTT
Organism: Chitinophagaceae bacterium; assembly: GCA_031371545.1. GTDB lineage: Bacteria > Bacteroidota > Bacteroidia > Chitinophagales > Chitinophagaceae > Ferruginibacter. Next base: position 22,419 of record JANMJU010000058.1, on the reverse strand, counting down.
CATTTTCAATGGACATAAAATTGCTGTTGAAACTGGTATTGATGATACTATCCGCCACCTTCCTTTGTTTAGCAGCAGTTATTTTATTCTGCTCTTTATTCCATGCTTCTCGTTTTGCAGTTTCCACACTGTCTTCAGAATACCTTTTTGGGGCTTCTGCTGCTGAAACTATTTCTTCTTCCGCTGCTGCAGTTTTTTTCTTTTTTGCTGGAGATCTTTTTGTTGGACTTCTATGTAGATTTTTTGCTGTTGTGGCAGGTTTCTTTTTGCCAGCCATTTGTTTCTTTGGTTTTACTGCTTCATCCATAACAATTTTGGGTGGTGTAAAACGAATGGCCGTATCAACCATTACCATGGCTGAATCAGCCACAGCAACTGCAGTAGTGTCAACCGCCATAGTGCTGTATGCATAATCGTAGTAGCTTCTTTTATTTTGATAACTTGATACCACCAATACTGCCTGCTTATCATTCCAGCCGAGATAAGTGTTGTCTGAAATGGTTAAAAATTCATAGCCATTTTTTTTCTCCGGTTTCATTTCTGCATGGTAATTGGCCTGCACCAGCTGCAGGAACTGTGGCACACTCTGCAGGTTGAGTAGGGTTACAAAATTGATGGAAGAGTCGCCCATGGAAACATACTGGTAAGTATCTTTTTCAAAATTGATTCCAAGATTCTGCAATGAAGTAAGCGTATCAATTTTCAACATTTTAAACAGTTTCTCTTTAATAAAATTGTAGCTGTCAATTTTTTTGAGCGGTACGTTTTTAGTAAAATTTTCTCCTGAATACTTCAGTACTACCGAAGCATTGGAAGGAACTTTGTTGAGCAGGCTTTGTGCCTGGCCGGCTGCAATAATGCTGCTGGTAAGGGCGAGGGCAATAATGATTTTTTTCATTTTATTTGGTCAGGTTTATTTTATTTTCAATAGATTTTTTATTGGTGATAATATCCAGTGCATTTAGTTTCAGCATCACTGCTTTTTTGCTGCCGGCCACTTTACTTTCTTTGTTGCTGGTGGCGGTCACCTCATTTTCAAAACGGAAGATACTGGTATAGTTGGCGGTGGCAAAAATTTCCCGGTCGGCATTGCTCATTTTCTGGTATTCTTCTTTCAGCGAAAATTTATTGAGGCGGTTGAATATTTTCCCGGCAGCATCATAGTCATAGGATTTTTCAATGGCTTTACTTTTAGGGTTTTCTTTTTCGCCAATATTTTTTACTGCTGCATTCAGGCTGCTCACTTTTGTAAAATTGCAGGTAAGGGTAAAAATATAGTTATCAAAATCCAGTTTGGTTTTTACATTGCTGATGCCCACCGTTTTTTTCATGCTGTTTGCTGCATCTGCCACTTTTTGAGTGATCTCATTTTTGCTGGGTACTTCATGGCCGTTCACCGTTTTCATTTTGATTATGGAATTGAGCTTGGTTTTGCTCTTGCTCATGTTAAGTACCAGTTGAAAATTTCCAGAACCATCCTTTTTAATAAATACCTGTTCTATAATTTCGAAACAACTTTGAAAAAGAAACAGGCAGCTGAATAAGGCGAGGTAAATTGTTTTTTTCACATCCAATAATTTATACTGGTAAAACTACCTGTTTTTACAATTCAAAATTTCCTGAGGTAAAATATTTATTATATGGAATGGAAAATTCAATTATTTATCGGCCTTAAGGGTATGATAGTTTTTTCTTTCACTGCTGTCAATCCATACTTCCAGCGTATTTTTTCTTGCATCCCTGGCCAGCCGGTATGATGCCTGTTGAAGATCGGCACTGGCATCGCCGCTTTCATACTGCCTTAATAATTCTTCAAACTCAACCATTCTTTTCTCCACCGATTTATCTTCTACAATGGATAGTTTGCCCCAATACAAACGGTAGAAATTTTTACGGGCTTCCAAATAATCGGCGGAGCCTTTTTTTTCTGTAGCCAGCGTGGCAGTGGCCTTGGTTGCTTCGGCATAATATTCAAGCTGACGCTGGTAAAAATCTTTTCTAAACTCTTTTGCTGTTTGTTCAAACCTGTCTTTTTCCTGCTGTACCCTTACTGTTTCCTGTTCCTTCTTTGCTTCATTCTGTTTTCTGAATTCATTGTAAGTAGCCCAGATGCCAATGATGATTGCAAGCCCCTGCAATATCTTGGTTACCTTTTCCACCAAATCAATTTTTGGTTTGCCATTCAGGCTGGCATTTACTTCAGCCCGGTATTTTTCTTCCAGTTCAATTTTTGTTTTTTCCAGATCGGTTAACATGGTATTTGAGTTTAATTAGAAATAAATATTTTTACAACTATTCTTGCCTGAGCTGATTGTAAAAATGCAAAAAAAAAGGTTGCCTGTCAATGGTGTTTGCAGGTATTTTTCAGCAATCACTCCAGTGTTAGGATAAATCAATGTGAAGCATTAATATTGCTACAAGCCGGCAGCGCAAAATTTTTTTATGAAACAATTTTATTTGTTAATTATCATTTTATTTTTACTGGCAGCACCTGTATTTTCACAATCTAAATTAGGAGATGTTGGCTGTGTGTATATTACCACTGCCAACCTTGATTCTTCTGTTGCGGTGTATGAAAAGCTGGGTTTTCCAATAATAGCTTCCAATGATTTTCCATCTCCGTGGGCGCAGGTAAGTGATGGCAGCCTCCTGATCATGCTTAGGAAAGATGACACTCCTTATATCGGCCTTACCTATTACAGTATGGATGTTGAAAAACGGGTGGAACAATTAGAGAAGGACAGTATTGTATTTGTAAAAAAGCCTGCAGCCGGCGATTTTTTGAAACGTTATTTTATTAAAACCCCTGATGGTTTCAATATTGTGCTTTCCAATAATCCCGGCGGCTTTCAGCAACCAGCGGGCATTACAATGCTTACAATGAAACCGGCAGACTTTAATTCACCTGATAAATATCCCAATAAACAATGTGGCGCATTCGGCGAGTTTGCCCAGCCGGTGGCGGATATCAACCTGTCGGTTGCGTTCTGGAAAAAGTTAGGATTTAAAGCCAGTGCCGAAATGAAAACACCTTATCCATATGTAATACTTACTGATGGTTTGATGATCATCGGACTGCACCAGACAAAACATTTATCATTTCCTGCATTCACTTATTTTGGATTGAATACAGCAAAAAGAATACAGCAGCTGAAAGAAAATGGATTGCAAAACTTCAGCGAAATAATGGGAAAAAATAATATGAGTTTAACCACCTGGGAAGGACAGCACTTTTTTATTTTTTCACTGGGGATGTAAAGGGATTATCACAAAGTATTTACATATTGAAAAATACCGAGTATCCGGTTATACTCCCCATCTTCGTTTAATGATTTTTCTCCTGTTATCCTTATCATTATATTATTCCCCTTTGATGTTATAAATGGTAGTTTCAAATCAAACGATATTCCATTTGCCAGGGCATCGGTATAGGCGGTATTAAATATTTCCCGGCTTTCATAATCAACAATAAAATTGAAAAAACTATCATAGCTGGGTTCAAATGCAGGCGGTATCTCAAGAATCTTTTTTATTACATTGCTCCACTTGATTGATTTATTTGTTAAGTCGGCATCCCACCAGCCAATCTGTGCTATTTCATTTGTCTTTTCAAGTAATGCTGTAAGTTTTTCTTTTTCCTGCTGAATTTTATATTCTTCAGTGATATCCTGCATGGTGCCACCTATTCCTAATCCTTCATCAAGAATTTTGTACACTTCACCCATTGCTTTTATGTGTCGTATCTGTCCACCTGGTTGCACTACTCTGAAAATAAAAGTAAATGGGGATTTCTTTTCAATCGAATTTTTTATCATCTCAATTACCAGTGCCTGGTCGCCGGGATGAACAGATTTAATAAAATTCAATGGCTTCGCATTTTCGCTTCCAGGCTCATAACCAAAAATTCGATATTGTTCATCTGACCATTTTTCTTCAGCTGTATTTATAATTCTTTCCCAACTTCCAATATGAGCAATCTGCTGTGCTTTTAACAGGCTTGCAGCAAGTTGGGATAAAATTTTATTTATTTCTTTCTGCCTGTCATTGTACCTGCTTAAATTGGACCATGCCTGCCAGAATAAAATCACCAGGAATACAAAAAATAAAACCAGGCTTGCTGTAACTGTTGCCATGAATGTCAGCCTGGCTTTAGTACTTTCCTGGTTTCTTTGAATAAGCAACCTGTTCTCATAATCTTGTAAATGAGTTTTCAATATCCTCACTGTATCCATATATCTCTTTCCAGTTCCCATTGACACTAATTCATAAGCAGCAGTAAACCCGTTTTGCTTTCTAAGTTTAATAGTGGAGTCAGAAATAAAGATTCTTTTCTGGATAAAATACTCCAGGGAGTCAATTGTTTTTTTCTGTTCAATATTTGCTTTGGTTAGTTTGTGCAATTTCTCCAGAGATAACCGGATGCTGTCTTTTGTATGCAGAACAGGAGCTAAAAATGCTGCATCATTAGATATAACAAAGCCCCTGGAAGCCGTTTCATAATCCTTTACAAGAGAGATTGTCTTTTCAGACTGAAGAATTACTTCTTTGGTTTGAGTGAGTAATAAGTTGGCATTATCTTCTTTGTTCCTATTGTGATTAATTAAAAATAAAAGCCCCAGGAAAAATAAAATCAGTAAAATAGTCTTGATGAAAAGCTTCCTGAAATTGCCAGAGAGTTCTGCATCTTTCTTGTTTAAGAAGAACTGATTTTTAAAATTCATGCTGCAATTTAAAAAATGACTTCAAATAATTTAAAAATAACCCCCGGCATAAGTGCAATTAAAATTCTTTGATAGAAACTATTTGATTGAAAAATTATCACGCTGATGCCATGGCCATGCAGACTTTTATAATAGTCTATAAAAAGGGTATTAAAAGTACCCGGCTAACTTTTCTTTCAATGTTGCCGGCATCTCACAGCGCTTCATTTCTTTGGCCTGCATAAAGTACAAAGTCACATCGCCGGTATTCAGCAAATCACCCTGCTCATTATAAATTTCTGAATGAAAAACAATTTTATGATGAAGGGGCAGTTCTTTCAAGATGGTCTTTACTGTTATCAAGTCTTCATATTTAGCAGGCCGAAGAAACCTGCTGTGAATATCCACTACAGGCATGATGATGCCCATTGCTTCAATGTCTTTGTAAGAATAACCAATTTGCCTTAAAGCTTCTGCCCGGCCAATTTCATAAAACTGTGCATAGTGCCCATGGTACACCACACCCATCTGGTCGGTGAGTGCATAGTGAATTCTTATTTGTGTTTCTGTAATAAACATTGGTTGAATCAATTTTTATTTACCCGTCATTCCATCTACACTGATTTTTCCAGGGCCTAATAATAACAGTACGATATAAGCTGCCAGGTACAAAGCAGGAAGTTCGCCTTTACCAAAAACATCTCCCTTGAATACCATAAATAAAGCAACAGCCATTGTAATAATTAATGGTATTACAGACAGCCTGGTAAATAATCCGATAATTAAAAACAGCGAACAAAAAAATTCGGCAAACACAACCATTGTTAAGGATATGCTATTACCCAATCCCAAAAAATTCATAAAATCTGCTTTCATTGCCGAAAAGTGGATGAGCTTATCATACCCATGATTGATCATCAATACACCCAATCCAAAACGCAAAAATAACATCGCCACATTGAAAGTGCCGGCAGAATACTTTGTTGATAATAGTTTTTTCATCTGTGTTGAAATTTAATTTTATTTTTTAAAAATACAGAAAGATAAATACAATTTACTTTACCTTTTTTTTAACAGCACAGCGAATGTACATTCGTTTCGGTTACAGTAGTTATCCACTTATTCACAAATGCTTTGGAATGATGTTTGCCTTGATGCCTGAAAGGCTAATTTTGCAACCAACTAAAATGAACGGATCAATCGATATGATAAAGAAACAACCAATACTCCTTATAAGTTTTTTTTTATTTTCCCTTGCAGCTTTTTCTCAACAAACACATGTGTTTACAGATGCTGAAAAAAAGTTTAAAGAAGCAAAAGATCTATTTATCAAACAGCAGTATGCCCTGGCGTATCCCGTGCTGGAAGCGGTGAAGCTGCAATACCCCGATAACCAGCAAACCAATAATACTTACCTCCATGATGATGTAAATTACTACTTCATTGTGTGCCGCTTAAAGCTCCGCTTACCGGTGGCAGAAGAGGAAGCCAATCATTATATTGACTGGGTAAATAATGAGCCAAGAGGCCAGTTGATGAGTTATCATTTGGGTAAATTTTATTTTGATAAAGATGATTTCAGCAAAGCCATCAGCAACTACGAACATGCAGGGCTTGATAATTTGAGCAACGAAGAAGTGGCCGATGCAAAATTTGAAATGGGCTACTGTTATTTCAATTTGAAAAACTTTGCCAAAGCCAAACCATTGTTCAATGAAATTCATCAACTGCCCGACAGTAAATATTATATTCCTGCCAATTATTATTATGGTTTTATTGCTTATTACGACCGCCAGTATAATGAGGCATTGACATCTTTCAGGCTGGTGGAAAGCAAAGAAGAATACAAAGGCGTGGTGCCTTATTATATTGCAGAAATATTTTATTTTCAAAATAAAAAAGACGAAGCACTGCGATACGGCGAAAGCATATTGAGCAGGGGAGGATTGTATTATGAAAAAGAAATGAAGCAGCTGATGGGGCAGATTTATTTTGAAAAAAAGAATTTTACCAAAGCATTGCCCCTGCTGGAATATTATGTAAAAAACAGCGACAAGGTAACCAAAGAAGATTTGTATGAATTGAGTTATTGTTATTATGAAACCAATCAATTAACCAAAGCAATTGAAGGACTGAAACAATTAAGCAATGAAAAAGATTCACTGGGGCAAAACTCCATGTACCTGCTGGGGGATTGTTATTTAAGAACCAATCAAAAAGCCAATGCCAGGAATGCTTTTCAATATTGTGCTTACAACAGCAGCAACAGGCAGCAGCAGGAAATTTCCCGTTTCAATTATGCCAAGCTTTCTTACGAACTCGGCTACCAGGATATTGCATTAAACGAAATGCAGCATTTTATTACTGATTATCCCAACTCTGTTTATAATACAGAAGCAAAAGAAATATTGGTAGGCTTACTGGCCAACACCAATAATTTTAGTGATGCGTTGGCTTTGTATGAATCTTTCAGCAAACCTACGCCGGCCATGCAAAAAGTATATCCAAGAATTTTATATGGCAGGGCGGTAGAATACATGAACGACCAGCAAATAGCCCGGGCAGATGAACTGTTTTCAAAAGTGCTTCAATTGCCTGCATCCGGCGTTACAGGTTATGCAAATTTCTGGAAAGGTGAAATTGCTTACCGCTCCGCAAAGTATGATGAAGCCATCCGTTATCTTTTGTTGTTTGTTCAAAGTGGCGCTGCATCACAGGGAGAAGCTAACAGTACTGCAGCAAAATATAATTTGGGTTACAGCTGGTTAAAAAAAGAAAATTATAAACAGGCATTGGGATATTTTGAACCCATTTCAAAATACAATACTACTGCATCCACAACAGAACAGGATGCTTATGTACGCAGCGCCGACTGTTATTTTATGTCGAAGGATTTTGCCAAAGCAAATGCGATGTATGAAAATGTGATCAGCAATGCATTGCCGCAAAGTGATTATGCTATCTTTCAAAAAGCAATGATTGCAGGCATCAAAAGTTCTTCCACAAAAATCAATACACTCAACAGCCTGAGCCGCCAGTATCCACAAAGCAGCCTGGTGCCGGATGCCAATTTAGAAATTGCCAATACCTACATGGCAGATGAAAAATTTGCGGATGCACTTCCTTACCTGAAAAAGATTTTAACGGCAACCAATAGTGGCGGATTTAAACCCGTAGCTTATTTAAAATCAGGTTTAAGTTATTACAACCTCAATAAAAATAATGATGCCCTGGCTAACTACCAGCAACTGATAGAACAATATCCACAATCGCCGGAAGCAGATGAAGCACTGGACAATATTAAAAATATTTATGTTGAAGAGGGCCGGCCAAATGAATATGTGGCACTGATGAAAAAGAATGGAAAAAATATTTCTGTCAGCGAAGCAGATTCTTTAACCTACACAGCTGCTGAATTAAAATACAACAGCAATGATTGTAACGCAGCCATCACCGGTTTCAATAATTATTTATCGCAATACCCGGATGGGGCCTTTGCTTTGGAAGCAAATTATTTCCGCAGCGAATGTTACTATAAAAATAAAGATTGGGCAAATGCATTGACCGGCTATGGTTATGTAAACAGCAAAGGGCTGAATAAATATTTTGAAAGAGCCACATTAACAGCAGCAAGGCTTTACTATCTTGAATTGAGAGATTATGCCAATGCAAAAAAATATTTTGCATCCTTACTCACCGGCGCAGTTAACCAGGACAACCAGTTGGAAGCATTGAGAGGTTTGGTGCGTTGCTATTATCAGTTGAAAGATTATGAACAGGCCAATGAAGCTGCCAAACAATTATTAGCAAAAAAAGGCATCAGTACTGATGATAAATCAGTGGCATTTTTAGTGTTGGGAAAATCGCAGCAGGTGAAAAATGATTGTGCTGCAGCCATCGCTTCTTTTAAATCCTGTGCCGGCATTAATAAATCGGCCTGGGGTGCAGAAGCCCGGTATGAAATTGCTGCCTGCCAGTTTAGTTCAAACAATTTTACTGCAGCTGAAAAAGCAGCACAGGCGGTCATTCGGGAGACGGGCAGTTACGATTACTGGGTTACCAAATCATATATTTTGCTGGGTGATATTTTTATGCAGCAAAAAGATTATTTCAATGCAAAAGCTACTTATGAAAGTGTGGCGCAAAATTCCAGTATTCCGGAATTGAAAACAGCAGCACAGCAAAAATTAGACAGGGCAAAAGAAGAAGAAAGATCAAGTTCAAAAATTGGCGGCTAACATCAACTACTATCACACATGAATACAGGAAATAAAATAAAACAGTTTTTTTTAATCATCACAGTTTGTCTTTTTTCAACTGCGGCTGTTGCACAGAAGGGAAGTGATACCACCAAAAAACAAACCATTGATATTACTTCCAGCTACAAGCCGGTACTAAGAAATGCAGTGAAAATAAATTTTTCGGCCACCCACTTAAATGCAGATACCAGCAAGACCGTGGCGGTTTATAATATCCCGTCGCAAAATCTTTTTTACACCTACCAACCCATTTCTTTAAGACCCCTTGCATTAACCCAGGATTCAGTGTTGGATCTTGGTTTGAGAAATTATCTTAAAGTAGGTTTTGGAAATTATTCCACTCCTTACATCAGTGCTGGTTTTAGTTTTGGCGATGGTAAAACAAGTTTGTTCAATTTGTATGCTGATTATGTGTCATCAAAAGGGAACATAAAAAACCAAGATTTTTCTCAATTAAATATCAAAGCTGCCGGCAGTTATTTTACAGAAAAGAACGAACTCTATGGCAGTGCATCCATCAGCCAGCAGGATAATTATTTGTATGGTTACGACCACCTGCTGCATGATTACGGCAAGAGCGATTTGCTGCAACGTTTTCAAAACATCAATTTAAAAACTGGCTTCCGTAATAAAGCGGTGAATGAAACCGGCATCAATTACAATCCCAATATCGACATCAATATTTTTCGCAATCAAAATAAAGTAACCGAGAATTCATTAGCGGCCACCGTGCCAATAGATAAAACCTTTGCAGATGCTTTCACCATCAAAGTGACTGCCAAAGCAGATATTACGAGTTACAGTTCCGAAAATCTTGCCAGCAATGTAAAATTCAACAACAATATTTACAGCCTAGCACCAGAACTGATTTATGCAAAACCGATGTTTAATATTCATGCAGGTGTTAGTCCTACCTGGGATAATGGCAAGCTCACCGTGTTCCCCAATATCTATGGAGAAGTGAAAGTGCAGGACCGGGTATTTTTAGTGCAGGCTGGTTATGTAGGAAGATTTATAAAAAACTCTTTTCAAAATTTATCTGCAATAAATCCTTACCTGCAGACGGTAGCCCTGCAGCAAAATACGAAAGAGACAGAATTATATGGTGGCCTGAAAGCGACGCTGGGCAGTCATTTCAACTTCAGTGCCAAAGCATCCTGGATCACTTACAAGAACCTGCCATTTTTTATTAATGATACAGCTGATGGAAAAACATTCAGGATCAGCAATGAAAGCAGGGTATATGATTTCCGGCTGCATGGCGATCTGAGTTTTATCAGCCAGGATAAATTTACCATTACCGGCGGACTTACTTTTAATGGTTACAATGGCAAGTTGGATAATGACAGGGCATGGGGTACGATACCTTTGGAAATAAATGGTGCTTTGCGTTGGTGGGCATTTAAACAGGTACTCATAAAAAGTGATTTACATGTATTTAGTGGCGGCGCATTTTTATTGAAAGATGGCAGTGACATAAAATTAGCAGGCGGCACAGATTTAAGCGCCGGTGTTGAATTTGCCATAAACAAAAAATTCAGTGCCTGGCTGGATGTAAATAATATTTTCAACAACAAATACCAACGCTGGAACAACTACCCCGTGTATGGACTTAATGTGCTGGCAGGTGTCATTTTAAAATTCTAACCGGTTAAAGATTTGCATCATCTGAGGAAACGGCTTTTATGAATTATAAAGAAAAATATTGAAATGTCTTAAACAAGACACGATCAAGTCAATAGATTCCTATCTTTAAAGGGCGCAAATAAAATTTAATGCAGCCCAAACAAATCATCGAAAAAAATACACTCCAGCGAACCCTTGGCCCATTAATGCTTTGGGGGCTGGGCGTGGGTTACGTCATCAGTGGCATGTACTTCGGCTGGAACCTGGGCCTGCCAGTTGGAGGCACATTGGGACTTGCCATCGCCACATTTTTTATTATCATTCTTTATATCACGTTCACTTTTTCTTATACCGAACTGGCCTGTGCCATACCCAAAGCCGGCGGGGTATTCGACTATGCCGGCAGGGCAATGGGTATAGATATTGGTTTTATTGCAGGCATGGCGCAGATCATTGAATTTGTATTTGCACCACCCGCCATTGCTGCTGCTATTGGTGCTTACTTTCATATTTTCTTTCCGCAATTTTCTGTTACCGGTATTGCCATTGTTGCCTACATTTTATTTACTGCATTAAATATTTATGGTGTAAGGGCAGCCGCAATGTTTGAATTGCTGATAACAGCTTTTGCAGTATTTGAGTTGCTGGTTTTTTGTGGGATCACACTGCCACACTTTAAATGGGAGCACCTTACACAAAATGCTTTTCCATTTGGCTGGAAAGGTGTGTGGGCAGCCACTCCATTTGCCATCTGGTTTTTTCTTGGGCTGGAAGGAGTGGCCAATGTAGCAGAAGAAACTGTAAAGCCACAACAGAATGTATTGATTGGCTTTGGCTCTGCATTGCTTACGCTGATTGTGTTGTGTGCATTGGTTTTCATTTCCGCTGTTGGTGTGGGCGGCTGGGAAAAAATTGTGTATCCATTTCCCGGTGCAGAAGCTTCTGATTCACCTTTGCCCTTGGCATTATCACAGATTACCGGCAACAGCGGCTGGCTGTATCACTTATTAATTACGATTGGCTTGATGGGGCTGGTGGCATCTTTTCATGGATTGATACTGGCTGCAAGCCGTGCCACATATGAGTTTGGTAAAGCAGGCTGCATACCAGCTGTATTTGGAAAAGTGCATCCCAAATTTAAAACACCTGCCAATGCATTGCTGCTGAATATGTGTATTGGCATCATCGCCTTATTTACCGGAAAGACCGGCGACATCATTACCATTGCCTGTTTTGGCGCTATTAGTTTGTACATATTTGCAATGATAAGTGTATTGGTTTTGAGAAAAAAAGAGCCTGGCTTGCTACGCCCTTTTCGTACACCAATGTATCCTTACTTTCCAGTCATTGCATTGGTTATTGCAGTTGTTTCTTTTATTGCAATGACCACATTAAATATTAAATTAGCATTGCTCTTTTTGGGTATAATGGCACTTGCTTATATTTGGTTTCATTTCTTTGTAAAACAATCTACTGATGCAAACGAAACAATTGTTGAAGGATAATCTGCTGAAGCAATTAACTGGGCAAAATATTGAAAAAGTAAAAGTAGCCATTACAGATATGGATGGCGTGCTGAGAGGCAAAATGATCAGTTTTGAAAAATTTGTTGCTGTTATTGAGAAAGGTTTTGGCTTTTGCAATGTAGTGTTTGGCTGGGATGCAGGCGATGTGGCTTATGACAATGTACAATACACCGGCTGGCATTCCGGTTACCCTGATGCAACAGCGGTAATTGATCTCAACACATTCAGGGAAATCCCGTGGGAAGAAGATACCCCTTTTTTTCTGGCCGATTTCAGGGATGCCAACGGAAATGATCTGAATATTTGCCCCAGAAGTTTATTGAAAAAAATTACCAAACAGGCTGCTGATGCAGGCTACACGCCGTATTGCTCACAAGAGTTTGAATGGTTTAATTTAATTGACAATGCAGATGAATTGTACAAAAATAAATTCAGTAATATTCAGCCAATTACAAATGGTATGTTTGGTTACTCACTGCTGAGGTCAGCCGAAAACAATGAGTACTTCCACGACCTTTTTGATCTGCTGAAAAAATTTGATGTGCCATTGGAAGGCCTGCATACAGAAACAGGGCCGGGTGTGTATGAAGCAGCCATCACTTACTCAGAAATTATAGAAGCTGCAGACAGGGCCGTGTTATTTAAAAGCAGTGTAAAACAAATCGCAAAGCAGCATGGCATCATTGCCACTTTCATGGCGAAGTATAATGAAAACCTGCCGGGATGCAGTGGGCATGTACACCAGAGTTTGTGGAGCAATACAAAAAAACAAAATCTTTTTTACGATGCTAAATCTGCAACAGGCATGAGTACCCTGATGCAGCAATACATTGCCGGGCAATTATATTGTCTGCCATTTATCCTGCCAATGTTAGCCCCTACAGTAAACAGTTACAAACGTTTGGTAGAAGGAGCATGGGCGCCAACTACTTTAACATGGGGCATTGATAACCGAACCACAGCATTAAGAGCTTTGCCCGGAAGCGCTGCTGCCACAAGGCTTGAGACAAGAGTGGTAGGCAGTGACAGTAATCCTTACTTAGCCATGGCAGCCTGCCTTGCCAGTGGTTTGTACGGCATCAAAAATAAATTAAAACTGAAGACGGCAGCAACCATTGGTAATGGTTATGCTGATACAAAAAATGGTGTGTTGCCAAGAAATTTATGGGAGGCTGCACAGGCAATGAAAACTTCGGCAGTAGCAAAAGAATTATTTGGTGCTGCATTTACAGAACATTTTACAGCAACAAGAGAATGGGAATGGCGGCAGTGTATGAAAGTGGTGACGGATTGGGAATTGAAAAGATATTTGGAGATCATTTAGAGGAATAAATGATAAATAAAACTACAATTGAACAAGGTTGTATAGCCTGGAGCAATACCAATGAAACCAAATAATTATTCAACCGCTGGCAACAAAAAAATATGACAGACTTCAATATAATAAGACAATATAATTTCCCCACCACCATCCGTTTTGGTGCTGCTGTTATAAAAGAATTACCTGGTCATCTGGCAACGAACGGATTGAGCAAACCACTACTGGTAACAGATCCTGTAGTTAGTGACCTGGATTTTTTTACAGCAATAAAAAATAGCCTTGCTGCCAAATCAATTTCTGTAGAAGTATTTTCCGACATTCATAAAAACCCGGTGAAGAGTGATGTGCTGAAAGGCGGCGCCCTGTTTAAAGAAACGAACAGGGACTGCATTGTTGGTATTGGTGGCGGTGCTGCGATGGATGTGGCAAGAGCAATCGCATTAAGGATAAACCATCACCGTGATTTATTTGATTATGATGATTTGATTGGCGGCGATCTGTTTGTTACAGAGCCGATACCTTATTTTATTACGGTACCAACTACCAGTGGCACTGGCAGCGAAGTGGGCAGAAGTGCCATCATATCCGAAGATGACACTCATCGGAAAAGAATTTTATTTGCACCGAAATTATTGGCAAAGATTGTTTTTGCAGATCCGATGCTGACGATGGAACTGCCTGCATTTGTAACAGCAGCCACGGGTATGGATGCTTTAACGCATAACATGGAAGCCTTTATAGCAAAGGGTTTTCACCCAATGGCAGAAGGCATTGCTTTGGAAGGAATCCGGTTGATCAATGAATCAATTGTTGCTGCTACCAACAAGCCTGATCTTGAAAGCAGAAGTAAAATGATGATTGCTTCACTGATGGGTGCAGTGGCTTTTCAAAAGGGATTGGGTGTGGTGCATTCATTGGCACATCCCTTATCTTCTTTGTTGGATACTCATCATGGATTAGCCAATGCAGTCAACCTTCCTTATGGAATGCGGTTCAATGCCCCTGGACTGGAAGAGCAATTCAGGCGAATAGCAAGGGCAATGGAATTGACAAATGAAACCGGAGATGCTGTGGTAAATCATTTATTTGAATTGAATAAAAAATTGGGCTTGCCAACAAAGTTGAGTGATATTGGTGTAACAGCAGCACACATAGAAACCTTATCAGAACTGGCTTTTGAAGATTTTTGCCATCCGAATAATCCTAAGCGGGTGACAAAGGAAAATTTTAAACAACTTTATTTAGAAGCTTTATAACATGCAGCAGAAAATAAAAATAGGTATTACCGATTGTAAGAAATACCACAATTATGAAAAATGGTTTTTAGCTGCACCTGAGGGAGTGGAGGTGATTCATTTAAGTTATCATCAAAATAATCTCGATGATGTGGAGCAATGCGATGGCATCGTATTGAGTGGGGGAGAAGATGTGCATCCCGAAAGATACAAACGCCCCGACCTGGTGCAGCATTTGAATGAAGCAAACATTAACCCAACTCGGGATGCATTTGAATGGCAGGTGATTGAAAAAGGCTTTGCATTAAAGAAACCATTTCTTGGAATCTGCCGTGGGCTGCAGCTGATGAATGTATATCTTGGCGGCAGCCTGGTGCATGATATTCCTTCAGTTAAAAACCGCCATGGGCACGGCGCAAAAGAAAATATGGATGGCAGGCACCCTGTTCATGTAAATAAAGATTCCTTACTTTATGGTATTACAAAAAATATTTCAGGAGAGGTCAATTCGGCTCATCACCAGTCGGTAGAAAAATATGCTGATGGGCTTACTGTTACTGCAATCTCTGATACAGATATTGCAGAAGCCATGGAATGGGCATCACCACAAAACAAACCCTGGCTATTGCTGGTGCAATGGCATCCGGAACGCATGCCCGATCAGGAAAACCCTTTTGCAGCCAACATACGAACTGCATTTCTAAATCAAATAACTGAATTGAAATAATTATGCAAATTGTCAATCCTGCAACAGAAGAGATCATCAGTACAGTTGAAGAAGACAGCACCGAATCTGTCCAAAAAAAATATGAACAGTTGAAAGAAGGCCAGCGGCTGTGGGCTGCCGTTAGTGTAGCGGAAAGAATTGCAGCCATCACAAATTTTTATGAGCTGCTAAGCGAACACAAAGATGAATTGGCCAATACGCTGACCAGTGAAATGGGTAAACCGCTCCAACAATCCTATAATGAACTGAATGGTGCAAGGAACCGGATCAAATATTTTATTGACAATACGGCTAAATATTTAGCGGAAGAATGGATCACTGCTGAAGGAGGCACCAAAGAAAAAATTGTGTACGAACCACTGGGCGTTATTGCCAATATCTCTGCCTGGAATTATCCATACCTGGTTGGCGTAAATGTTTTTATTCCAGCATTGCTTGGCGGTAATGCTGTTTTGTACAAGCCTTCTGAGTACACTGCATTAACCGGTTTACTGATTCAAAAATTATTGTACAAAGCTGGTGTTCCTGAAAATTGTTTTAAGGCAATCATTGGCAAAGGTAATGTGGGCGAGCATTTGCTGCAATTGCCATTGAATGGATATTTTTTTACAGGCAGTTATAAAACCGGTAAATACATTGCAGAAACTGTTGCTCATAAATTAGTTCCCTGCCAGTTAGAATTAGGTGGTAAAGATCCTTTGTATGTGATGGATGATGTAGAAGACATCAGTAAAATTGCTGCGGATGTGCTGGAAGGTGTGGTGTATAATAACGGGCAAAGTTGCTGTGCAGTAGAAAGAGTGTATGTGGAGGAAAAAATATTCGATGCTTTTGTAGCGGCTTATTCGGAACAATGTAAAAAACTAACGGTTGGTAATCCTTTGGAGAAAGGTATAGACATTGGCCCACTCAGCCGGAAAGAACAGCAAACATTTTTATTGACAAAAATAAAAGATGCTACGGATAAGGGTGCTGCTGTTCTTTGCGGCGGCAAAGCGATTGATTCAAAAGGTTATTTTATTGAACCAACCATTTTGATAAATGTAAATCACAGCATGCAGTTGATGAAAGAAGAATCTTTTGGCCCTGTGATTGGTATTCAAAAAGTGAAAGATGATGCTGAAGCCATTGCCTTGATGCAGGATACAGCGTATGGACTTACTGCTGCAGTATATTCTAAAAGCTATGAAAGAGCCGAAGCCGTCATGCAGCAAATGAATACCGGTACCGTGTATTGGAATTGCTGCGACCGGGTAAGTGCAAACTTACCATGGAGTGGCAGGAAACATTCGGGGCTTGGTACAACCCTTTCTTACCAGGGCATAAGAGCATTTGTGCAGCCAAAAGCTTATCATATAAGGGGATAAAAATCTATCACAATAATTATTATGCAACACTTATCACTGTTGACAGGGTATGACTTTTACCCGGAGCAAGTTCTATCATATCAATGCCGGGATAAGCATTGGCAGGTTCTGCACACACAAATGTTTTATATCCATTCGGAGCAATATCTGCAATGGTTTTGGTAATGGCTTCTCCGGGGTTCCACACTACTGTAACTTTACTGCCGGTTTTTGCTACACTAATTTTTCTATTGTATCCAGCATCATTGATAACACAATCACCGGTATGATTTACATAGCGGAGGTTAGTTTCTTTATCGAATTGCAAATTGGTTGCTTCCTGTGTTTTTAAATCCATTTCAAAACCATCGTAATAAGTTGCTTTGTATAAGCCTTCAATACTAATGGCTGTGATATCACTGATATTAAAATAAGTATGAAGGGCATCTGAATATTCAAACAATTCATTCCCGGTATTGGTGACGGTTAGTTTTACATCCAGCAGTTTTCCAATATTAAAATCAATGGTCGCATTAAATTTATAAGGCCACAACTCCAAAGATGCAGCAGTCTCTTTCAAAGAAAGTGAAACAAGTGTTGACCCGTCTTCAGTTGATTTTATATCATTCATCTGCCATTCCTGCAAACGGGCAAACCCATGCTGTGGCTTAGTTTTATCAGCAGGGTGGGGGCCAAACCAGGGAAAACAAATTGGTATACCGCCCCTGATTGCCTTGCCATTTTCAAATAATGATTGTTCACTCATCCACATAATATCTTTTTGTCCATCGGGGATATAGCTCAGAAGATGAGCACCATGCAACGCAATATTTGCAGTGGCGTATTTGTTGGTAACTGCAATTGTTGTTAGCCCGTTATTGCCGGAATAAAAAATGGCAGTATCATCAATACTAAATTTTTCGTTTAAGGTTTCAACAGTCATGGTAAGCATAAATCAGGTTAGCAAATAGGTGTGCCTTTCAAAGATGCAACTTTGTTTTCAGGCTTTGTTGTTTTATTCACAATTTATACAAACAAATTCCTGGTTAACAAATGACTAACAAACTAGCCCTATAATTATTTTAACTTGTATCAAAATTTAAAAATACTATTATGAAAAAATTATTGATTGCCGCATGTTTTATGTTAGGCTTTGCCGGACTTGCCTCTGCACAAGCTGTTAAGAAATCAGCACCTGCGAAAGTAGTTAAGATGGAAAAAGCTAAACCTGCTGCCGCTCCGGTAGCTGATGCAGCCGGCCCCAAAAAAGGAGATGGTACATTAGACAAACGTTTTAAAGCAAACAAGGCTGCTAAGACCGAAGCCACTGGCCCAATGAAAGCTGATGGTACACCTGATAAGCGTTACAAAGCAAATAAAGGGAAAAAGAAGGCGGAATAAAAAATGATATTTATAAAAATGCCCCATGTAAAAATGGGGCATTTTTATTTTAGCAAAGACCCAATCAGCAAAGTGTTTTGAATGCAGCACCCAACTGTTCTGTAATATCGCCGGCAATCATGGCTTCGGGCGAAAATTTTTCTGCTGCCAAATCTCCCGCCAATCCGTGTAGATAAACTCCCATGAGGCAAGCGTCTTTTTGTGTATAACCCTGTGCCAATAAGCCTGTGATGATTCCTGTCAATACATCCCCACTGCCTCCGGTAGCCATGCCGCTGTTGCCCGTTGTATTAAAATAAGCTTCTCCATCAGGACAGGCTACAAGGCTGTGGTGGCCTTTTAAAATAATGTAACAATTATGCTGAGCCGCTTTTTTTATAGCCAGTTGTATTCTTTCAAAACTGTTACTGGTTTTTCCAAACAGTTTTTCAAATTCACCATTGTGTGGGGTAATTATAGCCTGTTTGTTTTGTCTTTTCGAAAGCAGATCAATATTTGGAATTAGTAAATGCAAAGCTGATGCATCAATTACCAACGGACCATTCCAGTTGATAAGAATATTTTTTAATAAAGCTGAATTCGTCTCCGTCAATGCTAAACCAGGCCCGATACCGATGGCAGCTTTCTTTTTGGTGATGGTATCAAAATCATCTTCATCTGAAGTGAGTGCTTCCGGAATCGACATTTGTATTACAGCTGCATTGCCCTTTGCATAAACTGTTAACAGCCCGGCACCACTCCGCAGGCAGGCTTTGGCGCAAAGTACAGCAGCACCCATCATGTTGGCACTGCCTGCATACAGCAACGCATGGCCATAAGAATATTTGTGTGTAAACTGTTTCCTTGGTTTGTAAATAGAATGGATGAGTTCTTTATCAAGCGATTGAAATTTGCTTTTGGTACTTTGATAAAAGTGTTGATGTAATCCAATATCCAGCAAATGAATGTTGCCGCAGTATTCCTCATTTTCAGCAATCATAAAAGCCAGCTTGTATGTTTGAAAACTAAGGGTGTGAGCTGCTTTCACGATCGTGTTTTCTTGTGATGTACAGTCTGCAAAAAGGCCACTGGGTAAATCAATGCTTATTACTTCAGTCACTGATACATTGATATGCTGCACTAATTTTTCAGCCAAACCCTCAAGCGGTTTATTTAATCCAGTACCAAACAATGCATCCACTATAATGCACTGTGTTGTTATTTCAGGTAAATCATTTTCTGTTGAAATTTTATCTGCAGTAACTGACAAAAACTTTAACCGGTTGAGATTGGTTGAGCAATCTGCTGACAGCTTATCACTCTTTAAAATGTAAACCTTTACTTTTATTTTTGCTTCCTGCAACATCCTTGCAATGGCTAAGCCATCGCCGCCATTGTTGCCATTGCCACAAAAAATGAGAAAGTTTTTACTAAGGTCACAGTGTTTGGTGATCCATCTAAAACAGCCTGCTGCAGCCCTTTCCATCAAATCAACAGAAGTGAATGGTTCGTTGATGATGGTATATTGATCCCATTGCCTTATTTGCTCCGCAGAAAATATTTTCATACTTTAAAAATACAAAAAGATTTTCCGGGCAAAAAGGAATTACTTATTCCTGCAAGTGAATGATTAAAAAGTGTACCTGGCCGAAAGACCCAAACCAGAAGATTCAAAACGTACGCCGCCGATGAGATTCAGTTCAGGTTTCCAGTCCAGCGTAATGTTTAGTGGAATGTCTTTAAACTTATAATCGAGGCCAACGATACCTGCGCCACCAACATAAGTACTGCTGCTTCGGAAAGCCACATAAGCACCGGCTCCGGCAAACCATTGCAGATTTTTTACAGCATCAATTGGAAAATGTATTTCGTACAAACCGCAAATGCCAAGGCCGTTGTTTAATCCTACAATTCCTTCTACGGCAGCTTTTTCATTTAAAAAATGTTTGATGGTAAGACCTGCAGTGATGTAGGCAGAATTGGGCCCAAGGCGAATACCTGCTGCGGTTTTATAATCCTGGGCTTTTGATGTTACTGTGATAAAAGTGATAAGGCAGCATAATAATCCGGTCTTCTTCATTGTTACTGTTTTAACTGGGTTGTAAATAATTTTTTTAAAATTATGATTTGATTTGTTAGTGCTTTTATAATTTGAGTTAAAATAAAAATAAAAAAAATCATAGTAACACTGCCATGAAGTTTTTTACCTGGCTTCCTTTATTCAAATAATTCCAGTTTATTTTTCGGCCTCCGGGCATCCTGCCATTTGAATTTGGTAAGGAACTTTTGATTTTCCGGAATCTGGCTTATCGGGTACAGTGTGCCATCTACATCATTTACAAATTTTATTTTGTTTACAGCTTTGTCTACAAAATAAATATCTATCACATCACCCTTGCAGCGGTTCATTCCTGTAAATGCACTGTCCTCATCCTGCGGATAAAAAACACTTTCTGCCGGCGAGCCTTTCACCCTCATGTAATCTAATGCCCCATCTTTAAAATATCCATTCATGGTACGGCCGCCAATCTGGTTATACATTTGTTTATTCACTTCATTGATGATAATGCCGTTATTGAAAACATGAATCCTGTCTGCTTTTTTATTTTTGGTATATAAATTAATGGTGTCGCCTGCTATCTGCGATTTATTACTAAACACCAGCGGATCTTTATACAACCGGAAGATAGAATCTGCAGAGGAATAAAAAAGGCTGTCGCAAACTGCCTGCAAAGAATCGTTGAATATCCTTACATGATGAAATGCCTGGAAATACCGGATGGCCGTATCAGCACTTAAATTGACCGTGGTGTCTTTTGCAATTAATACATTGCTGCTGTCTTTTTTTTGATTTGTAATCTTGCCCGGAACATCCGCCATTGTTGTATCTAACCGCAGGATAGTATCTGCTGTGGTAAATACCGGTTCACTTTTTTTTACAATTGTATCAACTAATTTTTTTTCGGAAACTCCAAGGGTATCTGTAAACGTAATTTTTTCTTTTGTACTGTCTGGCACGGTAATATTATTCCCTCCATCATCCACCACCATTACTTTTTTAAGAGTATCGGTTTTAATGAATTTTTCATTTCCGTTTTTATCTCTTTTTATCACTCCGGAAAACAATGTATCTGCTGCAATAAAAGTACTGTCGTTACCATCTCCCTTAAAAATCAATACCGGTTTTCTTGTAGCTAAAAAAGAATTATCATTTCCATTGGTGAAGATTTGGTTGCCCGTAATGGTGTAGCCATTTACACTATCCCTGATAACTGCATTGCCTTCTAATTGTGCGGTATTTGTTTTTTTATCGTAGGCGCTAAAATCGGCAACATAGGTACGAGTGCTGTCTTTGAACACAGTACGGTTGCCAAAAAATGCTTTGCCATTTTTAAGGTCATACGTTCCATTGCTGGTATAAATGTCGGCACCTTCTTTTGTTTTGATATGCGTTTGCGTAATAAAAGTCACCACCTGTGTTTGGGTATTGTACAGCATACTGTCGGAACGGATGTCGTACTGTGGATCCACTAAGTGAACATTTTTTTTGAAGTACACATCTTTGGTGTCAGCATAATAAACACCTTCTTCACTGGTAAGGATTGTTTTGCCATTTACTACCCTGCCGCCTTTTTTATATTTGGCAATATTGGTCTTTAAATCGTACTCCAATTCCTGTGTGTATAAAGTACCTTTTTTATCAGTAAGCCTCACATCTTTTTTCAAATAGGCTATCCTGTCTTGGCCCACATATTTAAGGTATTGTGCGTAAGTGTGAATGCTGTCCTGCTGGTTGATATGCACATTACCAAAGGCTTCCATCACATTGGTACGCTTATTTACTGCAGCACTGTCGCAGTTGAAAAGCGTAAGTGATTCTTTCATTATCACACTACCGGCAATCGTTTGAAAACTGGTGCTGTCATCCACTCTTTTCTCTCTAAGGCTGTTGCCCTGCACTATTTGAATCAGCCGGATGGTATCTGATGATGGGGGCGGAGGAATGATAACCTGGCCCATTACAGCCCGGCTTGCAGTAAACAATACGAGGAAGAAAAATAAAAATTTTGAAATAACGGTTGATCTCAATGCAAACAGTTTTGTGCTGGTGCAATTTCTACTTTTTATCAATCAAAAAAATCACAAAATTTGCTGCAATTTTTTTTAATTGGTAACAGGCAAAAATAACGGGCAGCTTTATTTATTCAGGTAAGGTGCATTGACGGTATCAGGCAGCGGTACCATCAACGGACCAGTTTTATCTTTTTTGCCAAACACAGAAATGTTGACATATCTTTT
>JANMJU010000153.1:0-14885 GCA_031371545.1 Chitinophagaceae bacterium | reverse complement strand
CTGAAAGAAACTTATGGTATCACGGTGTACCAGGAACAGGTGATGCTGCTTTCTCAAAAACTTGCCGGATTTAGCAAAGGTGATGCGGATGTGTTGCGTAAAGCAATGGGTAAAAAACAAATTGCTGTACTGAATAAAATGAAAGTGCAGTTTGTAGAAGGAGCTACCGCTAAAGGACACCCTGCTGATAAGCTTGAAAAAATATGGACTGACTGGGAAGCTTTTGCACAATACGCTTTCAACAAATCGCACAGTACCTGTTATGCTTTTGTAGCGTATCAAACAGCCTATTTAAAAGCACATTATCCGAGTGAATACATGGCGTCAGTGCTGAATCATGCAGGCAGTATTGACAAGATCACTTTCTTTATGGAAGAGTGTAAACGAATGGGATTAAAAGTGCTGGGGCCGGATATCAATGAATCACAAAATGGTTTTGCGGTGAATCAAAAAGGTGAGATACGTTTTGGTTTCAGCGGATTGAAAGGCGTGGGTGAAAATGCGATTGAAAATATTATTGAAGAGAGAGGAAAGCATGGACATTATAAATCAATTTTTGATTTGGTAAAAAGGACCAACCAAAGAGCTGTGAGTAAAAAATCGCTGGAGAGTTTAATTTATTCAGGTGCTTTTGATTGCTTTAAAGAATTTACCAGGGCGCAATATTTTTACCAGGCACCCGGCGATGTGCTGGCACTGGATAAAGTAATTAAGTTTGGCAATGTTTTCCAGGCACAGACAGCCAATTCTGCCAACACGTTATTTGGCGATATGCAGATGCCGGATATTGTACCGCCAAAATTACTGCCTTGTGAACCATGGACCTTGGTAACTCAACTGGATTATGAAAAAGAAGTAACCGGCATGTACATGAGTGGACATCCGCTGGATAATTTTAAATTTGAAATGAGGCATTATAATATCACCCCACTGGCAGATTTCATTGAATTTAAAGCAGCCGTCAATACCTTCCCCAATCCTGCCAAACAGTTCAGGCTGGCGGGTTTGGTGATAGATGCACAACACCGGCTTACCAAAACGGGTAAAAATTTTGGTATCCTAACTATTGAGGATTACAGCGGCAAAAGTGAATTTATGTTGTGGAGTGAAGACTATGTGAAGTACACAAATTATTTAGAAAAAGGAATGATTGTGTTGGTGGAAGGAGGTTTTAAAACAAGATATAATTCCGACCAGTATGAATTCCGCTTATCAAAAATACATTTGCTGGAAACCGTAAAACCATTACTGACAAAACAAGTGGTACTGGATGTGCAGCCACAATTTATCAATGAAGATTTTGTAAATTTTATTGATGCCAACGTGAAAGCTTACCCCGGAAAAACAACATTGAAACTAAACATCAACGACAGCCGGAATAATTATAAAGTGGGTATGTACACCATGGCTGGCGGCTTTACCATGAACGATGAAATGGCGGTATTTCTAAATGATAACCCGGTGGTGGAAGTGAGTGTGGTGACTGGATGAGAAATTTATAAAAACAGTATCAGGAAATGATGGAGAGAAAGCGATCCTGTAATTTATTGAAGAACGATATTTTTAATAATACCTTTTGAAATAAAAGAATCGCCAGTGCAGCACAGGCAATCCCTGCCAGCACATCCAGCACATAGTGATGGCTTGTATACACAGCAGCAAACCATATCCCCAACATTACCGCTGCAAACACTGCAACCATAAAGCTCCTTACTTTTTTCTTTACTCCGTAATAAAACACAATCAGCGGATAAGAAGAATGGAGTGAAGGCATGGCTGCAAATACAATGGAGTGAAGGCATGGCTGCAAATACATTGGAGCCTTTGGTATAAAGATTTGTAAAAACAGCAACATTAAAAAAACTGTCGAATCTTGACAGCCCTGCTGTATTGGCTTTTGTATTGGCAATAAAATTATTACCATTCAACTGCATGTACCATGGTGGTGCTGCCGGGTAAGCATAGTAAATAATGAAGCCGATAAAATTTACAAAAACAAATGTGAGGGCAAATTGCAGGAACAGTTTTTTGTCTTTAAAAAAAAGATAAGCCGCAAAGGCAAGTGGTACCGGTATCCAGCACAAATAAAAAATACCCGTCATCACATCCAGGAAACTATTTTGATTGGCTATCCAAAATTCGTTTGGGGTAATTCTGCTGCTGCCGGCACCAATACCGAACAACGATTTTTCATTGTTGTATAAATCTTGTATGTGTACTGCATTAAATTTATAATTTGGAAAAGCCTTCATGTAATCGAAGATGATCCAGTACACAATGAAAATAGAAAAGCCGAGGATAAACTTACGGGAGGTGCCAGAAAGAAAATAACAAACATTAAAAATCCCTGCCAATATCAATTGGTCTGTTTTGAACCCAATCAGTAAATAAGATACCAGCAGGTATAAAACGGTGACGCCGGCAGCAGACAAAATATTTTTAGATGAATACAAATTAGTGCTCCTGTAAGTCATCCACTTTTTTTGTTGCATTAGGAAATTGAGAGCGGAGTATCTCATCCCAAAGGGAAGAACTTACACCAAAACCTTTTTCTGGATTTTGATAATGATGCAGCATGTGGTGCTGCTTGATTTTTTTCATTATGCCCGATTTAAAATTATAGTGGTGCATGGCATAATGCAGCATATCGTAAACAAGGTAACCAAGCAAAAAACCCGGAAAGAAAGCGTACAACTGTTTTTGCTGAAGAAATAATGAAAATAAAAAATAGAATAAAGTAGCCAATGGAATGCTTGCTGAAGGAGGCATTACTAATCTTTTTTTATCTCTTGGGTAATCGTGGTGTACACCATGAAAAATAAAATGTATCCGCTGGCCAAATTCAGATGTAGGATGATAATGAAAAATAAAACGGTGCAGCAAATATTCTGTTGCGGTCCACACTGCAAGGCCAATTGAAAAAAATAATGCAAACTCTGCCAGCCCAATATCATTTGCAAATGATTTGTAACCAAAGAAAAAAATGACCGGAATATAAATAAAAAGTGGCACGGCAAAATGCACTTTTGATAAGCTTTCAAACAAACTGCTTTTGAACAATTTTATTGATTCTTCGCTGTTTGAAATGTAATTCTTTTTCATTTTTTTTCGTTTTTTATTTTGGAAACCTGCTGCTGCCAAAATGCGGAGTCAACTTCTCATTATCAATAAAGAGCCAATGCAAAATTAAAGAGGTTCGGTAAAAATTATACTATTTAAACCAATATTCTTTATCACACCTCACTCACTTTCCTTCCAATTGTTTTCTTGCATGAAAAAGCCTTTTCAGTGCAGTGATATTCGTAAGCACCGCCATAAAAAAAATGGGGATGATGAATATTGACATTGTTTCAAAAATATGAAACGGGAAAAGCGAAATGTAATATTTAAAATTGCCACCAATATAATGCCCGGTAACTCCACAGGCTATTGCTGATATCCCTGTCAGTACCACCCTTTCCGGCCTTTGCATTACGCCACCTTTATTTTCTATACCAAGCCCTTCACTTCTTGCCCTTGTATAACTCACCATCATTGAACCTATCATGGCAATAAAAGCAGATAAAGAACTGATAAAATAATGATGGGCTATCAGGTAATAACAGATGCCCAAAAACATAATCAGTTCGCTGTACCTGTCAAGCACGGAATCGAATAACGCACCAAATGTTGAACTCATATTTCCCAGTCTTGCCACCTGCCCATCCAGCATATCAAACAATCCTGCAACCAGTATCAACACACCAGCCCAGCCTACATAAGAAAGATCGCCCCGGTTACCTTCCTCTGCACCAATAATAAAAATAACAGCAACTCCGATATTCAATACCAACCCCGTAACAGTGACTAAGTTTGGTGTAAAACCAATCTTTATCAAGCCCTTTACGAGTGGGTTGATAGCAAGATAAATCGTTTGTTGAAGCTTATCTCTAAGCCGCTCCTTTGGCATTTATTTTTATTAATTATCAATTAAAATTCAAACTTCATTTTGAACCGCAGGCCCCAATTGGTTACATACGGGTTATCAAGATAAGTAAGCCTTCTTATTAAATCAATCCTGATCAGTTTAAATATATTGGCAACACCAACACTTACTTCAATATAAGGCCCGTGGTTTAAGGTGAAGGTAGAAGTTTGTCCTGTAATTGAATCAGCTGGAAACTTATATAATTTATTATTAAAAGCCGGGTTGTTTTCATCTCTCAGGCTGCCATACAGAATTTTTGCGCTGGCAACCTCTCTCCATTTCAACCTTCTTAACAGGGGTACTTTATTAAAGAAAAAACCATTGAAATGCACATCAAAATTTGCCGCTGCATAATGATCACTTACAAATTCAAGGAAGTTCATGAGGTTGTAAGAACCAAGCTGGTAGCCATAAGTCTGGTTGGCCCGGTGTGTGGTAAGCAATGGAAATGGAACCTGTCCAAAGATATAACCGCCTTCCAGCGTAACATCAGTATAACCCAGCTGCGACATATAACACCTTTTTTCAGAATAGAAATTAAGGTTCTGGTAATTGTATTCGCCACCAATCAAACCTTTGATTCCTGCAATATATCTCAACTTAAAAATGGGGAACTTATTAATGATCGGTATCCTGAAATTTTTGCCTTGGTAAAATTGCTCATTGGGAGCCCATCTTATTTCTCCTGATAATTCCGACGTGGTTAAATCATGCACGAATTCATTGATCCCAGACCCTGGTTTTTGATAGGTAATAGCGCCTGCCGGAGTTTGATTATTTCTTTTAAATCCAAAAGAATAAGTAAAGTTTTTACCAAACTCCCTGGTATAATCTATTTTAAAAGTTTTATTGTAAATCCATTTATCATTATTGCCCCTCTTAAAAGACAACAGGAAATTATCTTCTTGCACAAACTGCAGTTCCTGCCCGGGTATTTTCATATCATACTGGTACCCTATTTTCAGGTAGTGCAATGGATAAGAATAAATTGATTTTCCATTGAATGAATAAGTACCCGAAAGAGCATATTTGAATTGCTGATCTTTAAAACCATAAGCAATGTATTGATCTGTATAAAAATTAGGATTAAGTTTCATCGTACTCCTTCCACCCACCCTCAGCCTGAAACCCTCAACAGGATTGAAACTATAAAAGGTATTGGTATTTCCTATTTCATAATCACCCAATACAATGTAGCCTGTAAAAAGCGCTGTGGCCACAGTCATAAATGTTTTAAACGACCGCATGTTGTGCAGGCTGTCGATATTATTATATGCTTTGGCCTCTACATTCGAAAGTGGTTTATGTCTTTCCTTAATCCAAAAACTGTCTGTAGCAGCTGCGGCACTTACCTGGTTCACCACATCTTTACCCTGGTAAATACTATCAGCAGCAGGTTGATTTATTAAAAAGTTTTTGAAGCTTACCAACCTTTCACCCACCATGCCCCCGGTAGAACTGTTAACTAAAGCAAATTCAGTAAGCATGTCGCTTTTAATAACATGGTACCTCCCATCAGGGCCCTTTTCAAAATCCTGTTTTATTTTTAATTCTTTTGTCCAGTTAAGATTGGCTTTTTTACTTATGCTCATATCAATTTTCTGAATGGAATAATTCCCATCCAGCGTAATAAACATGGTACCCCTGAAAATAAGGTCATTGGGATTTTTCGGAGTAAAATTTAAGCGTATCAATTTAATGCCATCCAGCTCGGTAGTATCAATAATATAATAGCGGTAGAAAGCAGGGGCAATGCCTGCTATGGGGCTTAAAAACTGCTGGTTTAATAAAGCGATATTGTTATCGTAGATATTGATATCGGCATACAATGAATTGAGGTAAGAACTGATACCAGCATTATCGAGGAACTCGCCATAGTTTACTTTTTTTTCTCCCAGCACATATTCTTTTTGTGCGCCGGGGTTCTTGCGTAAATAATTTTTCGATAATTTTTCTTCGATATAGATGGGCAGCATAGAACGGCCTTCCAGTGTGGTGGTATCTACATTTTCCATGATGAATTTGTAGTTCTTGAAGAGCCTGTTCTTCATCAGCTTTTCCGGCTTGTTGGCCAGGGACAATGCTAATTTTTCATACTGCTCGTACTGTACATAATCATAGGAACTTATTTTATTCTTCTCTTTATTTTCAATTACTTTATCAATTAATTCTACTGCAGGATTGTTCCTGTTACGGTATTTGCCCCTGCCCCTTTTTACCACCACTTCTCTCATTGAAGTAGTCATTTCAAGATCTATATTAAGGGTTTGTTCAGTGCCTGGATTTATTTTTTTGGTAACCGCTACATATCCTACATAAGTAAAAACAAGTGCATTCAATTTAGGGTTTTTTGTTTCCACAGAATAGCTGCCATCATCTCCTGTAGATACGCCCCGCCCATCTTTAAATACCACGGTTACAAATGGCATTGGCTGTTTTGTGATAGCATCTCTTACAAAACCTTTTACCACAGTTTGTGCCTGCACAAAAAAGATATTGCACCCCATCATCAACAAAAGCAGTATGCATTTATTGATTACAGTCCTGGTAATTTTAGTATTGATTATTTTTAAAAACATATTTTTTTTGTAACGGATAATTGTAAGCAACAGCAACGGTTAAAGAGGTAGCAATTTTTGCTATGTACATATCTATTCCTACATATTTTACCAGGAGGGTAAGCCCAAGGTAATTCAATATTAAATTACCACTCCATGTAATAAAATACCGCTTACTTTGATGATAAATGCCGGCTTTATTATCTGTATTAAACACCCAGTATCTGCATATGAAAAAATTAATAATTCCACCTGCCGTTGTGCCCGAAATACCTGCGGCTATATCTTCAACTTTAAAGAACTCTTTTAATATAATGGTAAAGAGATAATCACAAAAACTTGCTATCAGCGAGGCTGCATTAGCCTTCATAAATGTTTTCATCGCTTTGCTATTTAGCTGTTGCAAATAATTGAATAAAAATAATCAACTGCATTACAACCAATGAATATATCCCTGCTAAAACATCGTCTGCCATTACTCCCCACCCTTTTGGCCACTTTTCCATACTCCTGATGCCCAAAGGTTTTACAATATCAAAAAACCTGAACAGTACCAGGCCAGTTAATAAAAAAATAATATTAACAGGTACAAAAAGTAAGGTGATTGCCATGCCTGCCACTTCATCTATTACCACCCTGCTGCTGTCTTTCCCCCAAATGGCATCTACTTTATCGGCACTCCATACACCAATTGCTATTAAGATAAAAGTAATTGCTACCTGCCACAAAGATTGGCTGTACCCGGCGGGTAGCAAAAACCATACAATACAGTAAATAATTGCAGCGAATGTACCACCGCCTTTCATATATCCCACACCGGCAACAGATGCTATTATTTTGTGCCATTGCATTATAAAGATTCTACCAGTTCCTGGTAATAATCTAAGCCAAGATGAGTTATCAAATCTTCTCCCATCATGTGGCGAAGTGTATTTTGTAATTTTATTAATTGCTTAAAGATGTCATGCTCAGGAGCCAGCTCCGGCAATGTTTGCGGCGATTTGAAATAGAATGACAGCCATTCCTGTATGCCACTCATCTCGGCACGTTTTGCCAGGTCAAGAAACAAAGCAAGATCCAGTACAATTGGCGCTGCAAGGATAGAATCCCTGCAAAGGAAATTGATCTTTATCTGCATGCCATATCCCAACCATCCAAAGATGTCAATGTTATCCCAGCTCTCTTTATTATCGCCATGCGGTGGATAATAGTTGATCCGTACTTTGTGATACAACTCACCATATAATTCTGGGTTGAGTTCTGGTTTAAAAATTTCATCCAATACACTCAGCTTTGATACTTCTTTTGTTTTAAAATTTTCAGGATTATCCAGCACATAACCATCCCTGTTACCAAGTATGTTTGTAGAGAACCATCCCCTTACACCCAATGCCCTTGCATGAAGGCCCGGTGCCACAATTGTTTTCATCAGTGTCTGGCCGGTTTTAAAATCCTTCCCACCAATTGGTGTATTGGTTTCTCTAGCCAGGTCTAACAATGCCGGAATGTCGCAGGTAAGATTAGGTGCACCATTTGCAAACGGAACGCCAATTTTAATAGCAGCATACGCATAGATCATACTTGGTGCAATACGGTCGTCATTATTTTTCAATGCATTTTCAAAAGCTTCAATGGTATTGTGTACATCCGAAACTTCAATATATTTTTCTGTACTGCCGCACCATACAATAACCACTCTACTGCAATCATTAGTTGCTTTAAAATTTTCAATGTCATCAATCAAAGCCATTGCCAAGTCATATTTGGTAGCAGCTTGTTTTACATTTTTACCATCTAAATTGGCCACATACGATCTGTCGAAAACTGCTTTCATTGGCTTAATAGCTTCCAGTTCGGACTTGATGGCCTGTAACAAAGGAGCTTCCAGTACTTTGGCATTCATCGCAGCTTCGTACACATTGTCTTCATATATATCCCAACCGCCAAACACAATTTCATTCAATTGTGCCAGTGGTACAAACTCATTTATTTTTGGGTTACGGTTTTCCGTTCTTTTACCAATACGGATATTGCCCATCTGCGTTAACGATCCTATTGGCTGTGCTATACCTTTTTTTACCGCTTCAACACCTGCAATAAATGTGGTGGCTACAGCTCCAAGCCCCGGGATTAAAATACCCAGCTTGCCATCTGCCGGTTTTATTTTTTGTTCCATGTTTTATTCTTTTAATTAAAATTTATGGTTGTTTAAAATTGCCAATTTTTTATTTCAGCCAGTCATTTGTTTTATACCAGTCAATCGATTCCTGAAGGCCCTTTTGTAAATCATAAGATGGTGAATAATTCAGTTCTGTTCTTGCTTTGCTGATATCACAAATCCAGTTTTCAGCCATCAATTCACCCAACTTTTCTGTGCTTACTGCCGGTACTTTATTTAGTACTTTACTCATTTTTTCCACTGCAAATAAAATTCCTTTAACTATTGTTACGGGCAAGTGTATTTTCAGTGATTTTTTGCCTAAAATTTTTTTCACAATATCAGCATAAGCATACCGGCTGTATTCATTTCCATCTGTAATATTGTAAGCTCCATTCACATTATCCAGTCTCAGTATTTTCACTGCCAGTTCTGCCACATCTTTTGAATATACAAAGCTCAGCTTTTGTGCGGCTTTACCAATGTATGGTTCAAATCTTTTGTTTAAATATTGTGTAAGGATAAAAATATCTTTTTCCCTAGGCCCGTATATTGCTGTTGGCCTCAATATGGTAACGGGAATATCCACCTTTTCAAGGTTTTTTTCAGCGTTTAATTTACTTTTTCCATAAGCGGTAACAGGGTTGGGATCGGTATCTTCTTTTATTTTATCAATTGCATTATTCAATGGACCAATTGCTGCCAGACTGCTGATAAAAACAAACCGCTTTAAATTTTTATTTTTTTCAGCTGCCAGTGCCAGGTTATGTGTATAGGTATTATTTATCAAATCGTATTCCTGTGCAGAATTAGCCTTTGTAGTGCCTGCGGCATGTATGACATAATCAAACTTATATTCGGAAAAAATAGCAGTCAGGTCACTTACATCGCCATAGTTCAACAGCACATATTTGATTGGTAAATGCTGCAGATGTTTAACGTTGCTGTTATTTCTTATTGCAGCATATACTTCCAGGTCATTTTCAATTGCAGCATTAATTAAATGATACCCCAAAAAACCGCTTGCCCCTGTTATCAATGCTTTCTGTCTCATAACGATTTTTCAAAAATCCTGTACCGCTTGTACACTGTAGCATTTAATTTTTTCAGGCCATTGTTCATCAATTCATTATTCTCCAATATCCATGATGCTTCTCCACCCTTTAATTTTTTCGCTACTGCCTTTTCTATTATATCTGCATAAAAACAAGCTTCTACTCCTGCTTTCCTGTATCCTTCCACTACACCAAGTGCCAGCACTCTTACATAATTAATTTTCTTTAACCCCAACAGTAATTTAAAAATACCTGTTGGAAATAACCGGCCTCTTTTTATCTTAATCAACACCTGGTTGATATCGGGGATTGCTAAAGAAAACCCGATCATTTTTCCATTGTGTTCAGCCAGTAAACAAAAATCTTTATCTAAAATCATTTTCAGGTCTTTGGCTAAGTACCTGAATTCTTTTTCTGTCATTGGAACAAAGCCTGTATTTTCTGCCCATGCTGCATTGTACACTTCCAGCAATCTTTCTACTTCATTTTTAAAATCTTTCATGTTGATGGGGCGGATAACAATACCATTATTTGCCAGCCTCCTCAGCAAAGTTTCTTTCAATTGAAGGGTACGTTTATCTACCGTTTCGGTAGGAAGGTGATAAGCCAGCAGATCAAATTTTTTATTGAATCCCTGGGCACTTAGCAGAGCCTCATAATAAGGTTTATTGTACGTCATCATTGCCACAGGCGGTGAATCAAAGCCATCCACTAACAGCCCACAAGGCTCGTTGGTAGAGGGATTGACAGGCCCCAGCATTGTGTCGGCTCCTTTTTCTTTCAGCCATTTAGCTGCTGCATCCAGCAATAATTTTGCTGTTTCTTTATCATCCACTACATCAAAAAAACCAAAAAAACCATCTTTGGTATTTTTAAAATTATTGTGATTATTATTAAAAATAGCTGCGATTCTTCCACTTATTTTTCCATCATTATAAGCCAAAAAAAGTTGCAGCACAGAATGATCATGAAAAGGATGCTTGCCGGGAGATAATAAATCCCTTTGGGCAATGTGCAGTTCCGGCACATAATTATTATCCCCTTCAAATAACTGGTGTGGAAAATCAATAAATGCAGCCAATTCTTTTTTTGAAACTACTTGCTTTAACTGCGTCATACCTTAACCGTATCTTTTACTTCTTCTGCCGTAATCTGTGGTATTTTTAATTTATAAGCCACTTTTTTTAATTTTTCCACCGCATAATCAATTTGCTTGAATGAGTGTGTAGCCATTAATGAAAACCGTATCATAGATGATTCGCTGCTTACTGCAGGAGAAACTACGGGGTTTACAAATACGCCTTCATCCATCAGCATTTTAGCCATCAGGAAAGTCTTTTCATTATCCCTTACATAAATTGGAATGATCGGAGATTCTGTAGGGCCTACATCAAAACCGGCAGCTTTGAAGGACTCTAAAGTGTAGTTGGTATTTTGCCAAAGTTTTTCTATTCTCTCCGGCTCATTTTGCAAAACATTCAAAGCAGCCAAAGCACTTGCTGCCGCAGCCGGCGAAATACTTGCACTGAACATTAACGAACGGGCATGGTGTTTTAAATATTCAACCACCCTTTTATCAGCAGCAATAAATCCACCAATAGAAGCCAGTGATTTACTGAAAGTACCCATTATCAGGTCAACCTTGTGAGTGATATTATAATGTGCCGCAGTACCCTGACCGGCAGGGCCAAATACTCCTAAAGAATGTGCATCATCAACAAATACAGTAGCATTGTATTTTTTAGCCAGTGTAGCTATTTCATCTAATTTAGCAATATCACCTTCCATGCTGAACACACCATCAGTGGCAATTAATTTAAATGCATCGATAGGTGCATTGGCCAATAATTTTTCCAGGTGAGCCATATCAGAGTGGCCATATTTATACATTTTTGAAAACGAAAGCCTTGCTCCATCTATGATACAGGCATGGTTCCATTCATCTAAAAACAGGTAATCATTCCTGCCTGCCAATGCTGAAATTACTCCCAGGTTTACCTGGTATCCAGTACTGAAAACAAGTGCTGATTCTTTTCCTACAAACTGTGCCAGTGCTTCTTCTAACTCAAGATGAAGATCAAGAGTACCGTTCAAAAATCTTGAACCGGCGCAACCACTGCCATATTTATCAATGGCTCTTTTTGCAGCATCTTTTACTTCAGGATGATTGGTTAACCCGAGATAACTGTTAGAACCAAACATTAATATCCGTTTGGATCCTATAATTACTTCCGTATCCTGATCAGACTGCAATGGCCTGAAAAACGGATAGATATCAGCTTCCTTTAAAAGATCTACAGTTTTGAAAGCATCAATTTTTTTCTTCAATGCGTTGTTGATCATCTTTTCGTTTTAGTGTTTGGTAAATAAATTTCAATTTAAGTCAAAGTTATCAAAATGTTACTATTGGGAAGGATTATTAATCAACTGAATGTGCAAATACATTATCAGTTATTCTGCATTTTTGCTGGATTCTTGAAAGTACCCTAATGCAAGTCTCTAATTCCTTATCAGTAATTCCATCTTTTAATACCACATCCTGGCCCAAAAAAAACTCGTGCATTTTGTCAATTACTGTTTTACCAGCTTCTGTCAATGCAATAACATTTTTCCTTCTGTCTCCCGGAGAAGGCACCCTTTTTACAAATGCTTTCTGTTCCAGTATATCGATGGAGCGGAGTACGGCTGACTTATTTTTATCCATTATCTCTGCAATATCCTGCTGTATCATGTCTTTTTTTCCGGCATTACGGGAAATAAAATAAAGTACCCCCATTTGCTCAAAGGTGATTTCTTTACTGATACCGGAAAATGTTATGTTGATCGTTTTTAGCAACAGTTTACCAGTATGAACAATCATAAATCCAAGTGTATCGGGCATTTCATTACAGGTCATATATCAATAGTTGCATAGTGAACTGTTGCAAAGCTAACGGTTTATTGCTAAATAAAATTCATTAACTAAAAATTATTGAGGAATTAAAAAAAGATTAATATTTTTTGACCATAAGAAAATTTATAGAAGACAAAGAGTTTCTGCTATACAAAATAAGTGAGGCGTTAAGAAAGATTGGAGAGAAATAAAGAATAAGTTTTGTTTAAAACAATGAGAGATCATTGTAATTTCTATCAGACAAATACTTGTTGAACAATGCAAGCGATTGAGGGTGTTGCATCATCGCCAGGTGCCGCTCATGATGCATATCACTCCCTACTAAATCCGCCAGTCCATTTTCGAAAATATATTTTGCCGCCTTTGTTACCGGCTTACCATAATAACCAGTTAAAGACAACAGGTTTACCTGCAGTAAAAAACCCATATCCTTTAACCGGGTGTATTCACCGTACTTGCCATGATAAAAAGCATAGCGTTCCGGATGTGCCATGATGGGACGATAGCCGGCAGTTATCAGCTCAAAAGAAATTTCATTGAGATTAGAAGTGGGAGTAGCGTAAGACTGCTCGGTTAAAATAATATTTTTATGAATGGTTAAAAAAGGCTCTCCGGAACGGAGCTGCTTAACAAAATAATCATCCAGCATGTATTCTGCAGCGGCGGTTATTTCTATGTCAATGGCTTCCTTTTTTACGGCGGCTTTTAATTTATCTAATGCATCATTAATAGTAGCAGGTGTATTTCTGTATAAATCTGCGATGATGTGTGGAGTGGCAATTGTTTTTTTTATTCCCAACTCAGAAATACCTTTTACCAACCGTAAAGATGTTTCAATATCTGGAGAGCCATCATCAATGCCGGGCAAAATATGAGAGTGTATATCAACAGATACCGGCAGATGCCTGATGGCACCTTCACCAGTATTTCTTTTCTTTTTAAAAAAATTAAACATTTGTCAGCAAAAAATTTACATTCATTATAACCTCGTTAATCCACTACTTTTTGAAACAGGGTATAGTAATACTGACGCAACTTAATGAGTGGTTTCAAAATTGACGCAATATGAGGGAAAGGTATATTATTTATTTTCATTGCCAGGTAATCTCTTCTGTTGGCTCTTAGCCTGCTGCTGATATTCCTGTTGCTCTGTCCTCCTACCCTCATCTTCACAATCAACATGGGCAGATATTTTGAACTGATCCGGTAGCGGTAAAGATACCTTGCCATAAATTCATAATCAGCTGCAGTAAAATAATGTGATTCATAACCACCCAGTTCTTTCAGTAAATCCCGGCGAAAATAAAAAGTGGGATGAGCCGGCATCCACCCGTAAGTAAACCGGTATCTTTTGTAAGGAAAACCTTTCCAGTAACGGATTACTTTTTTAGTATTGCGCTGATCCACATAAACCAGATCGCCATACAGAGAGTCAACTTTATTTTCTTCAAAACAGTTAACGATAGAAGCAATCACTTCTTTAGAAGCCAGCATATCATCACTGTTTAAAATACCGATCACATCACCGGTTGCCATCTCCATTCCTTTGTTGATAGCATCGTACATGCCATTATCTTTTTCTGTAACCCACCGGGCAATTTTATTTTCGTATTCTTTAATAATTTCAATAGTGCCATCTGTAGAAGCGGCATCAATCAATATATGCTCTATATTTTGGTAAGACTGGTTTACAACAGAATCAATACAATCCCGTAAAAATTTTGCAGAATTATATGTTACAGTTATAATTGTTACTTTCATGATGAATAAAAATGCGGTATCCGATTAAACGGCAAAATAGCATTTTTTTTAGTATTAAGGATAAACGGCTTACAGGATTGAGCCAAATAATTTACTATTTGTTGTTAATATTCTTTTTCAAAATTTTGTTTGGCAGAAAATTAAAAGAGGGGGTTGAATGCTGTTTAAGAAGTTTTAAACAAGAAAAGCAAAACGGCCAGCAGTGCTAACAGGAATGCTGAAACAGCAATAAAAAGAAGAAAGGAGTTATTTTTTTGTGGAGTTTTGGCAGAAATAAATGAAGCCGATGCTGCAGAGGAGGAAGTTGAAGTTTGAATATTTACTGCCACTGCAACAGCTAAAGTGCCAGTGTGGGAAATAGATATTTCAAATTGGGGATGCACAGGTTTGCCAGCAGGAAGATGGTCAATTAAAATAGTATGAAAGGGTTTGTTTTTATATTGATTGCCTGCTTTTACAATTGCTTCCTTGGCAGCAAATAAACCTGCGAACG
>JANMJU010000021.1:0-10838 GCA_031371545.1 Chitinophagaceae bacterium | reverse complement strand
GCTGGAAGAAAATAATCGCTAATAAAAGAATGCAAAAGAAAATCCTTTTCATATCGTATGATGGAATGACTGACCCACTTGGCCAAAGCCAGGTAATTCCTTATTTGCAGGGGCTGAGTAAGAAAGGTTTTCAATTTTTTTTATTGAGTTGTGAGAAAGAACAGGCATTTGCTCAAAATGAAACGGCGGTAAAAAATATACTTGCCGGTTATAACATTGAATGGGTGCCGATTGCTTATACCAAGAAGCCAGCGGTAGTATCAACACTAAAAGATATTATCAATCTTAAAAAGAAAGCAAAACAAATTCATCAACAGCATGGCATTGACATGGTGCATACCCGGCCCGGTATTCCAGCACTGGTTGGGCTATGGATGAAGAAAACAATGGGAGTAAAATTTCTGCATGACATCCGTGAGTTTTATGCAGACAGCCGTGTGGAAGGCGGCATCTGGAATATCAACAACCCGCTATTCAAAATCATCTACCATTATTTTAAGAAAAAAGAACAGGAACAAGTGGCATTAAGCGACGGCATTGTATGCCTTACTTATGCAGCAGAAAAAATTATTCAGCAATTGCCAGAGTATAAAAAAACGGTGCCGCTGAAAGTAATTCCCTGCAGTGCCGATCTGAATTTATTTGATCTATCAAAAATAAATGCTTCGCAAAAGCAGCAGTTGCAAAAGGAACTGAACATTGAAGAGAATGATTTTATCATCAGCTACCTAGGCTCTATTGGCGGCTGGTATATGACTCAGGAAATGCTTCGTTTTTGTAAACTGTTATCGGATAAAAAACCAGCAGCTAAATTTTTATTTATCTCTCCGCACCTGCATGATGTGATTGCCGCTGAGGCAGCCAAATATGGACTGCCTGCAGATAAATTGATTGTAAAACATGGCAAAAGAAATGAAGTGCCGGTGCTGCTATCACTTAGCAACTATTCTTTATTTTTTATCAAGCCCTGCTTTTCAAAATTATCCGCTTCCCCCACCAAGCATGGAGAAATTATGGCAATGGGTATTCCTGTAATTACCAACAGTGGTGTAGGTGATGTAAAAGAAATTGTAGAAAAATATAACGCCGGTTATGTGGTGAATGATTTTACTGATACCGCTTTTACTTCCGTCATTGATAAAATGATTGCAGGTAATTCTTTTGATGCTGCTGGCATCCGTAATGGTGCTGTGGAGTTTTATTCTTTAGATAAAGCAGTAGACTTGTACGATGAAATTTACAATCAAATCCTTTAACTTATTTCTTCTTCAACCGCTCCGGATTTTTCTTTAAAAAATCTTCCCAGCCATTTGCCTTACTGCCTGTTGATGGCACTGATGAATTGCTTTGAAAATAATGGCATACTGCTACTGCCAAAGCATCGGAGGCATCAAAATATTTTGGATCGTCTTTAAAATTAAGGAGGCGCTGCAACATTTTCAGCACCTGTTCTTTGCTTGCATTGCCATTGCCTGTTACGGATTGTTTTACTTTTTTGGGTGAGTACTCTGTTACCTCCAGGCCATGGCGCATGGCGGCTGCAATGGCTACACCCTGTGCCCTGCCCAGCTTGAGCATGCTCTGTACATTTTTACCAAAGAAAGGAGCTTCGATGGCAAATACATCGGGCTTGTATTTAATGATGAGTCCGCTGACAGTGTTGTAAATGAGTTGGAGTTTTTTGTAAGGGTCGTCCACTTTGCCGGGTTTAAGCACATCCAGTTCTACCAGTTTTATTTTGCTGCTGGTTACTTCTATTAAGCCGTAGCCCATTAACACAGTGCCGGGATCGATGCCTAAGATGATGGTGGATTTTTGTTGCAAATTATTTTCCTGCTTTTTGAATTGGTGATGACAGTAATTTTTAAAGTATCATTGTAAACGAAATGTAATTTTACAAAAGGCAGTTTGTAAGATAACGTAAACAAGCTGCCTGTTGCTGAAACTGTACAAGTGAGTGACACAACGATGTTGAGTAAAGATATTGAGCCGGTAACAAAAAATATATTTTAAAAATAACAGTTTGCACTGATTATTTCTGCATCATCAAATGTCCGTATAAAAATAATCAAAAACAGTTTTGAGTAAGCAAATCAAAATATTAATCAACTATTTCCTGGGGCCAGCATTGTTTTTATTGTTGTCCTGGAGTTTGTATGTGCAGATCAACAACCAACCCGACCTGCTGCTGCGTTGGCAGCAGATAAAAGAGAGCTGGCATGATAACCGGAGTTGGATTGTGATCCTGCTACTGTTTGTAAACTGGGGACTGGAAGCAAGAAAATGGCAGGTGCTGGTACAGCATGTGCAGCCGATCACTTTTTTAAATGCTTTTAAATCGGTGCTGGCGGGCTGCAGCATTACAATGCTTACGCCCAACCGCATTGGCGAATATGGCGGCAGAATTTTGTATGTGGAAGATGGCAACCGGATCAAAGCAATTTCATTGACCATTGTGGGCAGCATCAGCCAGTTGCTGGTGACGATGATCATGGGCTGTCTGGGATTATTTTTTTTAAGATATTTTTCACATAATAACATCAGCACTTTATCTGTTTTACCGGAGTTTTGGGGTGATGTACTGATTTACCTGTGTGTAACAATTACCATCGGGCTTTCGTTATTTTA
This sequence comes from Chitinophagaceae bacterium, assembly GCA_031371545.1. GTDB lineage: Bacteria > Bacteroidota > Bacteroidia > Chitinophagales > Chitinophagaceae > Ferruginibacter. The sequence continues at coordinate 8,210 of JANMJU010000021.1, read as the reverse complement.
TTTGCGTTTAGGCTGGCTGGTGAGGATGATGGAAAAAGTTCCGGCCTTGTACAAAGTGGTAAAACACATCCGGGTGCTGGATGAATTTGATAATATTCAGTTAATACGCATTCTGTCTTTATCGTTTGTAAGATACTTGGTCTTCGTTTTGCAATACGTGTTGCTGTTGCAGGTGATGCAGGTGGAGATTTCTTTTAGTTTGAGTTTTTGGTTGATCACTGTTTTTTATTTGGTACTGGCAGTGGCACCAACGATTGGATTTGTAGAGTTGCCCGTAAGGGTTGGTGCCTGCTGGGCTTTGTTGAAATTTTATACAGCAAATGAATTGGGCGTGGGAGCAGCAGCATTGGGCATCTGGCTCATCAACCTGGTGGTGCCGGCATTGGTGGGCAGTTTATTAATACTGGGAATTAAAATTGTAAAAGATAAAAATGAGTAAAATTTTAAAAGCAGCGGTTGTATTGCTGACGCTCTCAGCATTTTCACCGGCACCAACAGGGGGTGATTTTTGTGGCTTAAAGAACAGGGCATTCCAGGCTGGTGAAACGGTTACGATGAAAGTATTTTACAGTGCTGCCGGAATTTATATTGGAGCAGGTGAAGCCACTTTTGTTACCAACCTGGAAAGGTATAATGGCAAAACAACCTATCACTGTGTGGGTGATGGAAAATCATATCCTTTCTTTGATAATTTTTTTAAAGTGAGGGACCGTTATGAAAGTTACATTGATACCGCTACCCTGCTGCCGGTAAAATTTATTCGTAATGTGGATGAAGGGGGTTATAAAATATATAACAATGTTTCTTTTAATCATGAAGCCAATACTGCCGTTACCACCAATGGTGTTTTCAAAACCACCAGTTGCATACAGGATGTGGTAAGCGCTATTTATTATGCCCGTAATATTGAATTTGACAAATACAAAGTGGGAGATAAAATTCCTTTTGATATGTTTTTAGATGACGAAGTGTATCACCTGTACCTGCGTTATTTGGGCAAAGAAAAAGTGAAGACCAAGTATGGTAAATTCAATGCCATTAAATTTAAACCGCTTTTAATTAAGGGAACTATTTTTCAGGGTGGCGAAAAAATGACTGCCTGGATAAGCGATGATCCCAATCATTTGCTGCTGAGGGTGGAAAGCCCTATCAGTGTAGGTTCTATCAAAGTGGATATGTTTGGATACCGAAATTTGAGATATCCACTTACTTCATTGATTAGTGTACGATAGCCATTAATTTCACGAATTGACACGAATGAATTCTCTTATTTTTTATAAAAATAATTAGTGAAAATTAGTGTGATTTGTGGCAAATAATAAGTGATCCCCAGCTTTTATACTTCGCTCAATTTAAAAACATCTTTTTCACGGATACCTTTTATTGTTTGCTGCAGGGTACAGCATTCATTTACCGAATCATGTTCAAAAAAGAGAATGTAATCATTGGCTAAAGCGGTGGTTAAAAAACTTTTCTTCTCCTGCAAAGTTGTTAGTGGAAACATATCATAGCCCATCACATAAGGCAGGGGAATATGTGCAACGGATGGCAGCAGATCGGCCATGTAAACAATTGTTTTTCCATTGTAATTAATTACAGGCAGCATCATTGCATGGGTGTGGCCGTTGGCAAAGACCAGGGATAAATTATCAGTGATGAGTGATGGGACAATGTTTACTCCATTGACCATTGACGGTTCTCCATTCACCTCAATAAACTTCAATTGTCCGCTTTCCTGTATGGGTAAAATATTTTCTTTTAAAAAACTTGCCTTCTCTCTTTCATTTGGTTGTGTTGCCCACTGCCAGTGCTTTTCATTACTCCAGTAAGTGGCATTCTTAAATGCAGGAATCAATTTGTCTCTTTCTCTCACAATACTTCCACCGCAATGATCAAAGTGGAGGTGGGTTAGCAATACATCGGTAATATCATCCCTGATAAAGCCATGCTGTGCCAAAGATTTATCCAGCGTATCATCTCCATGCAAATAATAATGGCCGAAAAATTTGGCATCCTGTTTATCGCCCATGCCGGTATCAATCAAAATTAATTTGCCTTCATCTTCCAGCAGCAAACAGCGCAATGCCCAGCTGCATAGATTATTTTCATCTGCAGGATTTAATTTGTTCCAGATGCTTTTTGGTACCACGCCAAACATGGCGCCACCATCCAATTTGAAATAGCCGGTATTGATGCTGTACAATTTCATAAAAATATTTTATGCAGCAGATAATTTCTGTTTAGCTGCAGTAAAAAGCAAAAACACAAATCCTAAAACAAAAAATACCACCAGCGATAAAATAGACTGGCGGATACTGCTGACACCTTCTATAAATCCAAATGTAAACAACCCGATCACAATGGCCAGCTTTTCTGTAACATCATAAAAACTAAAGAAGGACGCAGTATCTTTTGTTTCGGGCATAAACTTGGAATAGGTGGAACGGCTCAGCGATTGAATGCCTCCCATCACTAAACCTACCAGCGAAGCAATGATGTAAAAATGTGTTTCGGTAGTAATAAAATAACCGGCGATACAGATGCCTATCCACAACAGTACCGTAAATAAAAGTATTTTAATATTGCCAAACCTGGCCGATAAACCCGACATAATAAAAGCACCTGCAATGGCCACCAATTGAATGATCACGGCGGTGATGATCAACTTTTCGTTGGGCAATTTTAATTCTTTAATGCCAAAATCAATGGCTACCAGCATCACTGTTTGCACACCCATGCTGTAAAAAAAGAAAGCGGTCAGGTAACGTTTTAAAACGGGAATATGCTTTAGCTGATCCCACACAATTTTTAATTCCTTAAATCCATTCATCAACACATGTGTCTTTTCTGATCTTTCTTTTTTACTGCTGATGGGCAACACATTAAAAGTGATTTGTGCAAAGCAAACCCACCAGATACCCACCAACAAAAAAGTAATTTTTAAAGGCAAAGGATTATCGGGCATCAGCACTACCAAACCAAAGCCAATCAGCTGCATCAGCACACTGCCAATGTATCCAAGCGAATATCCTTTGGCACTTATTTTATCCATATCTTTTTCTGCTGCTATTTCCGGCAGGTACGAATTGTAAAATACCTGGCTGCCATAAAAGCCAATACCGGCAAACATAAAACACATCAACCCCAGCGTTACATGATCTTTATCAAAGAAAAACATCAGGCTGCAACTTACTGCACCCAGGTAACAAAAGAAACGCATGAAATTTTTCTTATTGCCTTTGTAATCTGCAATGGAAGAAAGAATGGGAGAAAGAAAAGCAATGACCAAAAAGCCAAAGGCCAGTATATAATCTTTCAATTCAGTGTTTACAAAGTGACGCCCTAAAAAAGAAATACCATTGGGGAATTTTTCAAGAGATGTGACTGCAGCATAATACGCCGGAAAAAAAGTAGTGGTGATAACAAGATTATAAACCGAGTTGGCCCAGTCATACATGGCCCACCCGTTAATAATTTTTTTGGAAGCTGTTTGCATTGCAACAATCTTTTGATGGCTGAAGAAGTTTATTAGGTTTGCTGAAAGTAAACAAAATTATTCAACAGCCATTAGCTTGTTGATCAATTACTGATTACCCCACGCCAGATGAGCAGCAGCATAATGAAGCCGGCAATGATGCGGTAAAAACCCCAAACCCGGAAGCCATATTTTTTCAGGAAGTCAATAAAAAATTTGATGGCGAGTAATGAAACAATAAATGCCACCGCACTGCCCAGCAGCAATGTCAGCAGGTTCGATTTATCCAACACTTCAGGATTGTTTTTGTAGGTATCTAAAAAGCTTTTGGCAGAAGCTGCCAGCATAGTAGGTACTGCTAAGAAAAAAGAAAACTCTGCCGCTTCATTACGGGTAAGCTTTTGACTCATGCCGGTTAAGATGGTGGCAGCACTTCGGCTCAATCCCGGAAAAATGATTGCTAATACCTGTCCGCAGCCAATAACGAAAGCTGTTTTATTCGTAATTTTTTCTTCCGAATCAATTACCGGGTGGCTGAATAATTTTTCAATAAACAACAATGCCACGCCACCCGCCACCATGATGCAGGCAATAAAAATAAGATTGCCAAGGGCGGCATCAATATATTTTTTCAGAAAAAAGCCAGCCACCAATGCCGGTATCACGGCGATGATAAGTTTGATATAAAAACTGGTTCTTTTAAAGTTGAAAAATTTTTTCCAGAACAATACTACTACCGCCATAATAGCTGCCAGTTGTATCACCACTTCAAACATAGCAGTAAAGGGTGATTCAGTAATACCCAGCAATGGCTGGGCAAATTTCATGTGGGCTGTTGAAGAAATTGGAAGAAATTCTGTGAGCCCTTCTATAATAGCGATGAGGATGGATTGAAAATTAGTCATCTTGTTTTAGTTAACAATGCAAATGAAAAATGCGACGTTTGATTCATCGCATTTATAAAGTAATCCTTCTCAAATTATTTATTCTCTTTTGGCTTTTTCATGATCGCAAAAATCTCAATGATAAAACCAGCCATGATCAACATCGGTGCAATGCTAATACGGGTGGTGCTGTAAATTTCATTATCGTTAAACTTAGCCGGGTCGGTGCTTTTGCCTCCTGCCATCAAAAAAAATCCCAGTGCCATCACTGCTATTCCTGCAAGCATCCACCTATAATTGTCTTTGCTGAATAAAGGATTTGCCGCACTCGCCAGGGCTTTTGAATTGACCACATTCACTGCTGTTTGTTTTTTTACCGTAGCCATTTAATTAAAATTTAAGAATACAAATAAAAGTAATAATTGTGAGAAAAAATTGCTGATAACAAAACCTTAATACAAATCGTCTAATTTCATCTGCAGGTATTTTAGTACAGAGCGGTGAGTGCTCACCAATGAAATAGTGATACCCAGCACCAGTATGCCGATAATTATGATGGCCATATTAGTGCTGTCTCTCAACTGGCTGAGCCAGGGTACAAAATTTTCTACCAGCAGGATAAAACCAAACACGGCAGCAATCGCAATCAATGCCGCAATCAATCCATTAATAACGGCCCTGATGTTGAGCGGCCTTGCAATAAAGCTTCGGGTGGCACCCACCATCTGCATGGTCTTAATTAAAAAACGGTTGCTGTACATGGCCAGCCGGATGGTGTTGTCAATAGAAATAATTACGATGATGGATAAAATAATCGCCATGATCAAAATAAAGGAAGCTACCGAACGGGTTAAGGAACTAACGTTGCCCAATGTTTCTTTCGGGTATTGAAACTCCGACATCACCCCGGCATAGTTGGCCTCCAGGTAATTGCTCAATAAATCAAGACTGTCCTTGTTCATATAATCCGACTTTACATAAAAATCAACACTTTCGGGCAGTGGGTTGTTGGCAATAATTTTTTTCCAGGTACTGTCGTTTTCGGTGTTCCATTTTTCAATGGCCTTTTCTTTGGTTACATACTCCGCCGATTTTACATAGGGCAAAGCAGCAATGTATTTTTCCAAAGAATCAATCTGTATTTTTTTTGCAGGCGGCGATATCCACACATGCACCTGGATATTTTCCCTGAATTGCTCACCGGATTTTTTAAGGTTTAGAAACAACCAGCCCACCACACCAAAAAGAAATAATACCAGCGCCACACCCACAATGGCGTAGCCGTAAGAAGGTTTGCTGCGTTTAGCCGAAGTTGCTTTTCCGTACAATGACATAGAGGGTTTGTTTATTGAATTTTTACTGATTAGTTTTTGTTACCGGCAGTTGTATTGCTATTTAACATCGTTGTGTCACTCACTTATACCGCATTACATTATTCAGCTTTTACCAAAGCAGAGAATGGAACACGGATGACACTGACTGAACTGATAAATACGGATTAGATCTGTTTCAAATCCGCTCAACCCGTTTCATCCGTGTTCTATCTTCACAAATCAATTTCAACTGCCGCAAAAGTAAAGGTTTTTAGCTGCTTTGCATTACTTTTGCCCATCACAAAAATGCCGCTTACAAATATATTTTTAAGCTGGTAATAAAGCAAGCTGCTCTGCTGTGAAATAACTTTTTCTTCACAGAACTATTGTGAAACCAACGCAACCTGTTCAGCAATGGGAATAAGATCAGCAGGCGTTTCATAATGATAAAATGTACAAGAGTGCGACGCCAGTGATGCAACATAGCAGTACAAAAGACGGGTACAAAAAATTAAAATAAGGTTTACAACAATGGAATACAAATTCAACGAGATTGAAAAAAAGTGGCAGGACAACTGGAAGAACAACAACACTTACAAGGTTAGTAACAGTAGCGATAAGCCCAAATATTATGTGCTGGATATGTTTCCTTATCCAAGTGGTGCAGGGCTGCATGTGGGGCATCCGCTGGGTTATATTGCCAGCGATATTTACAGCCGTTACAAAAGACTGAAAGGTTTTAATGTGCTGCATCCAATGGGCTTCGACAGTTTTGGTTTGCCTGCAGAACAGTATGCCATTGAAACAGGGCAGCATCCTGCCGAGACAACAAAAAAGAACATCGACACTTTTAAAGCACAACTGGATAAGATTGGTTTTTGCTACGATTGGGACAGGGAGGTAAGAACCAGCGATGCTTCTTATTACAAATGGACACAGTGGATTTTTTTACAACTATACAACAGTTATTTCTGCAATACAGAAAAAAAGGCTTTGCCCATTTCGCTGCTGATAAAAAAATATGAAACAAAAGGTGCGATGCCTGCAAGCGGCAACTCAATAATCTCCGGCAAACATTTTACCCCCGATGAATGGAATACATTCAGCAAACAACAGCAGGAAGAAATTTTAATGAATCGCCGCCTGGCATTCAGCAAGTACGGCGAAGTAAACTGGTGTGAAGCATTGGGAACTGTGTTGGCCAATGATGAAGTGGTGAATGGTGTAAGCGAACGTGGCGGCCACCCGGTAGTGAAAAAGAAAATGCGCCAGTGGTACTTACGCATTACTGCTTATGCCGATCGATTGCTGGAAGGCCTGGAAACAGTGGACTTCAGCGAAAGCATGAAAGAAATGCAACGCAACTGGATTGGAAAAAGCCAGGGTGCTGAAATAACATTTAAAATTGTGAATGGTAAATTGTCAATGGTGAATGAAGGGCTCACCGTTTACACTACCCGCCCTGATACAATTTTTGGGGTAGACTTTATGGTGGTGGCACCTGAGTTGGAATTGGTGCAGCAAATAAAAAGCGCTGAACAAACTGCTGCTGTTGACGAATACATTGCGTATGTAAAAAGCCGCAGTGATGTAGACCGCATGGCGGAGAAAAAAATTACCGGTTGCTTTACCGGCGCTTATGCCAGCAATCCTTTTGACGGCAAACAAATTCCTATTTGGATTTCAGAATATGTTTTGGCTGGTTATGGTACCGGCGCTATCATGGCCGTGCCTTGCGGCGATGAAAGGGATTTTAAATTTGCACAGCATTTTAATATTCCCATCACCAATATTATTGGTAGCTATTTTAATGGTGAAGAAGCCAATGCCACTAAAGAAGCCACATTAGAAAACTCCGGTTTTTTAAACGGCATGAAGATGATGGATGCATCAGAAGTTGTGTTACAAAAATTAGAAGAGCAGGGCATTGGCAAACGAAAAGTAAATTACAGAATGAGGGATGCAGGCTTTAGCCGCCAGCGTTATTGGGGTGAACCTTTTCCGATTATCTGGAGCGATGGTATTGCAATTCCTTTGGATGCGGCGGAACTTCCATTGGAGTTACCGCATGTAGATAAATATGGCCCGGGGCCGGAAGGCGAAGGGCCGCTGGCGAATATTACTGACTGGGTAAATGTTCCTACTGGAAAAAGAGAAACTTCTACAATGCCCGGCTATGCAGGTTCTTCCTGGTATTTTTTACGCTACATGGATCCACACAATGCCGACACTTTTTGCGATAGAAAAGCAAGTGATTACTGGAACCAGGTGGATTTGTACATCGGTGGCACCGAACATGCAGTTGGGCATTTATTGTACAGCCGTTTATGGACAAAGGTTTTGTTTGACTTAGGGCATATTGGATATGAAGAGCCGTTTAAGAAGTTGTTGAATCAGGGGATGATACAGGGAAGTTCGAGATTTGTGTATCGAATTGTTGAATTGTTTTCGGAAGAAGCAAATTGGCCTCTGGTAAATTACAATGTTCCTCCCTTATTTATCTCTGCTGGTTACTATACTAGATATATAGAAAATATT
>JANMJU010000149.1:0-7386 GCA_031371545.1 Chitinophagaceae bacterium | reverse complement strand
CAGGAAGGCACTCACCGCATACTGCATATACACAACAACGTGCCGGGAGTATTAAGTGAAATCAACACACAATTATCGAAAAATAAAATCAATATTCTTGCCCAGTATCTTACTACCAATGAGAATATTGGTTATGTAGTACTGGATGTAAATAAGAACCTCAGCAGAAATGCTTTAGAGTTGTTGAAGAAAGTGAAGGAGACTATTAAAGTGCGAATGCTGTATTGATATTTTTAAAAACAAAAATGCCTGTTTAAAATTTTAAACAGGCATTTTTGTTTTAGAATAAAACTTATTGACTGATATAATTCTTCAAATGATCAATGGTTTCTTTCTGCGACTGGATGATGGCTGTTACCACATCCCCAATCGAAATCATCCCCAATACAGTACCATCTTTTACCACCGGTAAATGCCGGATATGTTTATCACTCATGATGGACATGCATGTTTCAATCTTGTCATCCGGCTGAATGGTGAATGGGTTTTCGGTCATGATCTCACTTACAGGTGTATCCTGTGATGTTTTCCCTTTCAGGATGATTTTACGGGCATAATCCCGTTCAGACAATATCCCCAGCAATTTACCATCATCAATAACCGGCAATGCCCCGATGTTTTTTTCACCGAGTATTTTTAATGCATCCAGTACCGTTGTACTCCCGGTAACAGAAAATATAACAGCCCCTTTTTTTTGTAAAATGTCCGAAACTTTCATAAACAAGATATTAGTTGGTGATGAATATGGATAGCCGGAATTTACCCCTGCTTAAACATGAAGTTAATAAACTGTAGCAGAAAAATAAAACTGATTTTTAAGAAAGTATATTTTCATGTCGAGACGGCAGGAAAGAAAAAACACAAAGTATTTATTTGTGTCTTGGCATGAAAACAAAAAATGTGGATACAAGTTATTTTTTCAATACCTGTAATACAGTACCATACAGCACTTCAGCGCCCAATACCAAATCTTCGTAAGAAGAATATTCCAATGGGTTGTGGCTGATACCATCTTTGCAGCGAACGAATATCATTCCGTAATCGCAGGCATAGGACAATGCCATTGCATCATGGAAAGGGCCACTCATCAATTCTGGCGATTCTAAATTGAGTGCTTTGCATTGGTCATGAATAATTTCTTTTATCCAATCGGCGCAATAACGGGGTTCGCTTTTAAAATCTTCAGCAATGGAATATTCCAACGAATGTTTTTTTGTGATGGCTTCAATTTTATCCCTTAATTGTTTTTCGTAGCGGTTGCGGCGGTCTAAATCGATGTCCCTTAAATCAACTGTAAAACTTACTTCTTCGGCGATAATATTTCTGCTGGCAGGAAAAACATTCATGGTGGCAACCGTACCCACAGTTGGGTTACCCGGAACCTGTGTTGCAATTTCATACAGCGCTACAGTTATTTCTGCAGCGCCTAACAAAGCATCTTTACGCATGGGCATTGGTACAGAACCGGCATGGCCTGCCATTCCTTTTAATTTTACTGTAAGCCATAGTGGGCCTGAAATTCCTGATACCACGCCGATTGGCTTGTTGCCAATATCCAGCACTGGGCCTTGCTCAATATGCAATTCTAAAAAACAAAATATGCTGCCGGGTTTGTATTCATCTTGTTTTGATTTTGTGGGATCACAACCAAAATCAATCAACGCCTCTCTTCTGCTGATGCCGTCTTTATCTTTTCTTTCAATATCATCGGGATCCAATCTTCCTAAAATTCCTTTAGAGCCATAGAGGCCTTTATTAAAACGCCAGCCTTCTTCGTCTGCAAAAGAAATTACTTCAATGCTTCTTTCATGCTCCACATTATTTTCTGTCAATACTTTTACAACCTCAATTGCACAAAGCACTCCTGCTACTCCGTCAAATCTTCCACCATAAGGCTGGCTGTCCAAGTGTGAGCCCATCATCAAGCATGGTAATGATGGATTTTTTCCTTCATGCCTTCCAATTAAATTTCCGAAATTATCAATGTGCGTTTTCATCCCTGCGTCTTCCATCCAGGAAGCGGCGATTTTAAATCCTTCTTTTTCTGTTGCAGAATGGGCAGGGCGGTTGGTTCCTGTTTCGCCAATTTTGCCAATGAGGCTCATGGCTTCGAAGTGTTGCTGAAGACGGGTTGCATTAATTTTCATGTGCTATAAAAAGAATTAGATTTTTGTGTTTTTACTACATGGAATAAAAGTTTCACAATGATATGCGGTACAAGTGGGTGACACAACGATGTTGCTATGAAAATATTCTGCTGGCTACATCATCATTTTCATTTTTCAGCAGATTTCTCCTTCGTCGGAATGACAGCATTAATGATCGTTCAAAGGCCTTCCTTCTTCCTGCCACATTTTCCAGTTGATATAATCTGGTGCTACCCGATGTTCTTCCATAGTGATGCAATCGGTTACCGGGCACATGAGCTGGCATAAATTACAGCCTACACATTCTTCTTCCTTGATAGTATAAGTATTGTATGGTTTGCCATATTCCAAATTGATAGACTGATGTGATGTGTCTTCGCAGGCGATGTAGCAAAGGCCGCAGTGAATACATTTATCCTGGTTAATTTTTGCAATGTGATGATAGTTGATATCAAGGTCTTCCCAATGCGTAATTTTATCAACACTCTTGCCAATGAAGTCTTCAATTTTGTTGTAGCCTTTTTCATCCATCCAGTTGTTCAGTCCTTCACACATGTCTTCTACAATTCTAAAACCATGTTTCATAGCAGCAGTGCATACCTGCACACTGGTAGAACCCAACAGCATAAACTCCACTGCATCTCTCCAGGTGCTGATGCCACCAATACCAGAAATAGGAACTTTGCTGGTCACATTATCCTGTGCAATAGTCGTCAGCATTTTTAATGCAATTGGTTTTACAGCCGGGCCACAATAACCACCAAACACACTTTTGCCAGCCACATAAGGATTAGGCACTAAAGTATCCAAATCAATTCCTGTTACTGATTGTATGGTGTTAATTAAAGACAATGCATCGGTACCTGCCTTAACACAGGCAATACCTGTAGGTACCGGCGAATGTACGTTGGGCGTGAGTTTGGTGATAACGGGAATGGTTGCCTTTTCCATTACCCACTCTACTACCATGGCTGCAATTTCAGGATCTTGACCAACCGCAGCGCCCATGCCTCTTTCTGTCATCCCATGTGGGCAACCAAAGTTTAATTCAAAACCCATCGCACCGGCGTCTTCACATTTCTTAATTAATTCGTGCCAGCTATTCCTGTCGTTATCCGCCATTAAAGAAACAATCATTGCCCTGTCGGGAAATAATTTTACACACTCGGTAATTTCTTTTAAGTTGATATCAAGCGGCCGGTCGCTGATTAATTCAATGTTGTTAAAGCCCATCACTTTGCCACCATTAAAGTTGACGGCTGAATAACGGGACGAAACATTTTTTACCTGGCTCCCCAACGTCTTCCAAACCACACCACCCCAGCCTGCTTCATAAGCACGGAGTACATTTATTTTTTTATCTGTTGGTGGTGCACTCGCCAGCCAAAATGGATTAGGAGATTTGATACCGAGAAAATTACATGATATATCTGCCATGGTTTTAATTTTAGAATTATTTTACTTAACTATCCTTATTCTTTTTTTTTGAGTTGTTCAATATCAGCCTTGTCTTTAAACCTGCCGGCAGCTTCCTTTGCCTGCAATAAATGTTTTAAATGGATGTAAGGCACTTCAAAATTTTTGACTGGCATTTTTTTACACCACTTCAAACATTCATAAAACTCAAGCCCTTTTACTTGATTCAATATTTCAATTTTGTTGGGTTCAACACCAATTCCCCATACATCATATTTATTGCCTAAAAAATCTTCCTCAGAAAAAATGGGAGCGCCAAATTCTTTATAAGCCATCGAGAGTTGCAAATAGTTTTCGGCAGTTTTATTTACCCAAATATCCATATCTGCAGTACTCCTGATATACCCATGAAGAATGACCGCATATCCACCCACCAATAAATACTCCACTTTATTATTGTGGCAGGCTTCTAAAAAATCAAGATAATCATCATTAAAAAGATTAGCCATTATTTATGCTTTCTTGCAGTCAAAATATCCTTTTTTATTTTTGTTGCTGCTGTTACGTTATACAAATTGTTTATTATAAAACACGCCGCCTGCAATCTCTCCATGGGTGTTTTCCCTTCCCAATAAGTTACATGGTCATCTGCTTCTGCAAATGAAGAAGCTGTTGACACCGTCCTGTCCATTTTGTATTTATTCTCTTCTTTCATTTTATTTTTCTAATTGCAGAAACTGAAGTATTCCTTTTGCGCCATCCTTACCAGCCTGCACAGCATCTACCACTTCTTTACCTCCATTCACCGCATCGCCACCAGCAAACACACCAGTAATATTTGTTTCACAATTTTGTTTAATGCTAACCTTTCCTGATTTATTATCTATCGAATAATTTTTTACCAATGATTCAAAAGGCATTTGTCCTGCGGCTTTGATGATCATATCCACTTCCAGGGTAAATGTTTCGCCGGTATCAACAGGACTGCGACGGCCACTTGCATCTGGCTCACCCAACTGCATTTTACTGCATACGATGGCTTTTACCTTTCCGTTTTCGCCGAGTATTTCTTTTGGAGCTGCCAACCAGATAATATTACAGCCATCGAGTTTGGCAATATCCAGTTCCACCTGTGTGCATGGCTTTTCATATTCGGTTCTCCGGTACAACATGGTCACTTCTTTTGCACCCAACCTTTTTGCTTGTGTAGCGGCATCAATCGCTGTCATGCCCATTCCAATCACTGCTACTTTATCACCAACAGGAATAGCAGGATAACCTTTTTCCCTTAAGTTGTAAATAAAAGAGATTGCATCTTCCACTCCTTGCAAATCTTCACCGGGAATTTCTAATTGCCTTGCCAAACCCACGCCAATACCGAGATACACGGCATCATAATTTTTTTGCAGTTCCTGCAAGGAAATATTTTTTCCCAGTTCCTGGTCATACTTTATTTCAATACCACCAATACCGGTGATGTATTTCACTTCGTCTTCACAAAACTGCGGTGTTACTTTATAGGCCGCAATACCATAAGTCATCAGGCCGCCACCTTTACTTTCTTTTTCAAAAACAGTTACATCTACACCTTCACGGCTTAGTACATGAGCACAACTTAAACCAGCAGGGCCTGCACCAACAACCGCAACTTTTTTGCCTGTTGATGTTTTTCGTTTAAATAATTGCCAGTTTTTTTTCATCGCAATCTCTGTAGAATAGCGTTGCAGTTTTGCAATCGGAATTGCTTCTTCATCCATCAGGTTATACACACAAGCACCTTCACATAATTTTTCTACAGGGCACACTTTACTGCAACCTGCGCCCATGATATTACTGCTAAAAATGGTATGTGCTGAACCTTTGATGTTACCTGTTGAAATCTGTTTGATGAACTTAGGCACATCAATACTTGTGGGGCAACTTTTCATGCAAGGTGCATCATAACAAAACAAACAACGGTTGGCTTCCACCAATGCTGCATCCTGTGTTTCAAACGGCGGATGGATGTCGCTGAAGTTTTGTTCGTATTGTTCTTTCGTAAGCCTGTTTGCTGCAATTGACATAATAAATATGTTTTAAAAAAAGTTCATTAATGATATTCAGTACAAGTGAGTGACACAACGATGATGCTATGAAAAACTTTCGCTGGTAACAAAAAATTATAACTCCGTTATCTTACCATAAGTTTCCGGCCTTCTGTCACGGAAGAACTGCCACTTGCTTCTCACTTCATCAATTAAATCCAAATCAAATTCTGCTACCAACAATTCATCTTTATCTTCAGAAGCACAGGCGAAAATTTGTCCACGTGGGTCAACAAAATAACTAGTACCATAAAATTTTCCATGATTCCATGGTGCTTCTGTTCCTACACGATTGATACAACCCATAAAATAACCATTGGCTACTGCATGTGCAGGTTGCTCCAGCTTCCATAAATATTGTGACTGGCCAACTGTAGTTGCAGAAGGATTGTAAACAATCTCTGCGCCATTCAAACCCAAACATCTTGCACCATCAGGGAAGTGGCGGTCGTAACAAATGTACACGCCAACCTTTGCATATTTTGTTTGAAACACAGGATAGCCAAGATTTCCAGGCTTGAAGAAAAACTTTTCCCAGAAACCTCCTGTATGCGGAATATGATTTTTTCTGTACTTGCCAAGATAAGTTCCATCAGCATCAATCACTGCAGCAGTATTGTATAACACACCTGATTGTTCCTTTTCATAAACAGGAACAACGATTACCATGTTATATTTTTTTGCATATTCAGCCATGCGTTCTGTTGTTGGGCCGGGAACAGTTTCTGCACTTGCATACCATTTTGCGTCCTGACCGGGACAGAAATAAGGCGTATTAAAAATTTCCTGGAAGCAAAGTATTTGCACACCTTGCCTGCCAGCTTCTTCAATAAAAGGAATATGCTTCTGCAGCATTGCTTCCATTATTTCAGGAATGGTTCCTTCGCCTTCTGTCATTGGAAGCGATACTTGAATAAGGCCTGATTTGATTATTCTCATAGTTATGAGTTAAGAATTATGAATTATGAGTTATGAGTTAAGAATTATGAATTATGAGTTTGCTCTTTTGTATTAAAGTATCTCTGCTTTGTTGTTAAGATTATGCTGCTTAATATTTTTATTATTTCATCACAAGAGTTGTGTAACACAATAAAAGAATCTACTGCTAAATAATCACTATCTTTTAGAAGGTTCAGCCAGTATTTTGTTTCTCTTGCTTCTTTCAGAGATATACTAAGCTTATGAACAAAGTCTCGTTTTGATTGAGCGCAAATGGCCTCGTTTACATTTGCGCCAACTGATGTTCCAGACCTTAGCAATTGTTTTGACAATACAAATTCCTTTTTATCCTGAACCAAAATTTTATAAGCCCGAACTATATCCAGTGCAAAAGAATATGTTTTCTTTGCTATAATGCTATCGGCCGGATTTTTGCTCTCACTCATAACTCTTAATTCTTAATTCTAAATTATTTGAGAAACTTTATTCCGCTTGATAAATTTACCATAGCCTTTCTTCACTTTGCACTCATTGCTATCAATGGCAACTTCTCCTCTTAATAAAACTGTTTTTACTTTTCCTGTCAATTCCCATCCCTCATATCCACTGTAATCAACATTCATGTGATGCGTTTTTGCAGAGATGGTATGTTTTTCATTTGGGTCAATAATTACAATGTCTGCATCACTGCCCACAGCAATCGTTCCTTTGCGTGGGAACATACCGAAAATTTTCGCTGCGTTTGTCGATGCAACTTCCACATATTTATTCAAAGTGATTTTCCCTTTACTTACGCCTTC
>JANMJU010000226.1:0-4237 GCA_031371545.1 Chitinophagaceae bacterium | reverse complement strand
GCGCAAGGTTGGCTTCATAAAAAGAATAGATATTCCCGATATCCGTCCAGTAACCATCATACTGGTAACTGATTACTTTATATTTTTCTATAGATGTAGGAATGATCTCTTTACCAAAATCAGTGGCATCTTTCTTTTCTTCTTCCAGCAAATTAAATAAAAGCTTGCGGCTGAAAATATAAATACCCATCGAGGCTAAATAATTTCTTCCCTGCGCCTTCATCTCTGCTCCGGTATCACTTACCCATTCTGGTAAAATATCTTTGGCAGGTTTTTCAATAAAGGAAGTAATGGAATTGTTTTCATCCGTTTTTAAAATACCAAATTCTGGAGCTTCCCTGTCGCCTACTGGAATGGTGGCAATAGATATATCAGCACCCTTTGATTTGTGGCTCTCAATCATTTCTTCAAAATCCATTTGGTACAACTGGTCGCCGCTTAATATCAGTACATATTCAAAATCGTAACTAACAATATGCCTCAGTGATTGTCTTACTGCATCCGCTGTACCCTGGAACCAGCCTGAGTTATCCGGAGTTTGCTCTGCCGCTACAATATCAACAAAGCCCTTACTGAACACACTAAACTGGTAAGTATTTTTAATGTGCTTGTTAAGCGATGCTGAATTGAATCGCGTCAATACCAGTATCCTGTTGATACCAGAATTGATACAGTTAGAAATAGGAATATCAACCAAACGGTATTTACCGGCAATGGGTACTGCAGGCTTACTCCGGCTGGCTGTTAGCGGATATAATCTTGACCCTGCTCCGCCACCTAACACGATAGCGATTACTGATTTGCTGTCCATAAAAAATAATTGATTTTGATTAGTAGTTTGGTTTTTTTAGCAAGTGAATTCAAATGTAGTTTAAAATTATTTTAAACTTGTGTACAAATCTATATAATGTTTAGCGCTTGTTTCCCAACTGTTGTCCAGCTTCATCACCTTCTTTCTTATTTCTTTTAACCGCTTCTTTTGTCCATACAATTCCAGCGCCCGGTGTACCGAATAAGTAATGTCCCACACAGTGGCATCATTGAATAAAATGCCGTAGCCGCCGGTATTGCCAAAGTCAATTACAGTATCCCTGAGGCCGCCGGTATTTCTTACAATGGGGATGGTGCCATACCGCATGGCGTACATCTGGTTGAGGCCGCAGGGCTCTACCCTGCTGGGCATTAATAAAAAATCGGCACCTGCATACATTTCATGACTCAGCTTTTCATTGTAACCAATTTTTGAATTGTAATAACCTGCCAATGGTTCATTCAAATTGGCCAGGTCCCACTCCACTGCAGGATCGCCACTGCCCAGCACTAAAAAATTCATCCTGCCTTCCATGTGATACACCGAATCGTAAATGGCTTTTGCTAAAAGGTCGGCTGCTTTTTCATGCACCAGCCTGCCGATAAAAATGAAGAGTGGTTTGTCAACGTCTAATTTGAATTCATCACACAATATTTTTTTGTTCGCCAGTTTACCTGCTTCTGCAGTGGCAACGCTAAAATTATTTTCCAAATAAGTATCAGTTGCCGGATCCCACACCACATCATCAATACCATTTAATATGCCGGTACATTTTCCTTTTTCGTATTCAAATAAATTTTCCAAACCATTGGCGCTGGTTCTCATTTCTTCCAGGTAGCTCTGGCTTACCGTGGTTACTTTCATGGCACATTTTACTGCACTTGCCAACGGGTTGATATTATTTTTCCAGTCAAGCTTGCCCCATTGCCATGAATCGTAATCGGGTAAATAATTTGCTTTATCCCAGCCCATCCAGCCCTGGTATTGTGCATTGTGAATGGTCAATATTGTTGGTACCAAAGCCAGGTGACGGTAGGCATAACAATGCTGCATCATAAAAGGAACCAGCCCTGCCTGGTGATCATGCACATGCACTACATCGGGCTGGTGCTGCCATTTGGCAAGCCAATCCACCACTGCTATTTGAAAAGCAGTGAAGCGTTCCGAATCATCCGTGTATCCATAAATAGCTTCCCGATCGAGCAGGCCATTGATGTCAACCAAATACAAATCAAAACCCAGTTTATTGGTGGTTTCTTTAATGATGGTATAATTGAACCAGTAAGGCCCCATACCGAATGAACCTTTGTGTACAATATCAAATTCATTCTGGTACAAAAATTTAGTACGGTACATGGGCATCACCAGCTTTGCAATATGCCCCAGTTGGGTTTGATATTTTGGCAAGGCTCCGGCCACATCCCCCAGCCCGCCTGCTTTTGCCACGGGATAACATTCGGCAGTAACGTGTAGTATTTCCATTGTTCAAATTATTTTGGTATGCAGGAATTATTCGTTTGGCAAAAAAGATGCAATCAAAAAAAGACCGGCAACATTGATGGCATAAATATATAGAAGAAAAAGAATGAAAACATGAGCCCATCCAAAAAATATATTTTTTAGCAATCCGGCGGCAGTAAAACAGGGATTTGTTACAAATTAAAAAATTGAAACCAATTTACTGCAGCAAAAAAACAGTATGGTATTTTTATAACCGCATCCTCATTTTTTTCTGTTTTGATTTTTAATCTGAAAATGTAATGGGTAAAATGAATATTTTTATCATTCCATATTTTATTCTATTTTCAACGTTCTAAAAAAACAAATAAAACGATTGCTATGAGTCAAACAATGCCTTCACACCAAACAACGAAATGGTCGCAGTTCGCAACCCTTGTCAGTGTATTTTTTTTCTGGGGATTTGTAGCCGCCAGTAATGACATCCTAATCCCGGTATTTAAAAAAGCTTTTAATTTATCGCAAGGGCAAAGCCAGTTGGTTTCTGTTGCATTTTATGTGGCTTATACAGTTGGGTCATTAATTTATGTAGGTATTTCAAAATTGATTGGCACTGATTTATTAAATAAGATTGGTTATAAAAATGGCATTTCTATTGGGCTGTTGATTTCAGCACTTGGCACGTTGTTATTTTATCCTGCAGCCAATACAGGCTCTTTTACCTTAATGATCTCGGGATTATTTATTGTAGGGCTTGGTTTTTCTCTGCAACAAATTGCAGCCAATCCATTAGCGATTGTGATGGGGGATCCAAAGACTGGTTCACAAAGATTGATAATGGCTGGTGGCGTAAATAATTTTGGTACTACCATCGGCCCCTTGCTGGTGAGCTTTGCCATCTTTGGGAGCGTAGCATCCGCCAACCCAAATGCAAGTATTGAGAGTGTAAAAATACCTTATCTTATTTTGGGCCTTGCCTTTGCGTTAGTGGCAGTATTCATCAAATTTTCATCTGTACCAAATAAAATTGATCTGGAAGACGTAGCGAATAGTGAGGCAGAAGAAGGAAGTAAATTGTTACACAAAGAATCAGCTTTAAAATATCCTCAATTGGTAATGGGCATGATTGCCATCTTTGTTTATGTGGGTGTAGAAGTATCTACTGCCAGCAACCTGCCTGCCTATTTAGAAAAATACCTGAATGTATCTACACAAAATGTAGCTCCTTACATTTCTTTGTACTGGGCAAGTTTAATGATTGGCAGATGGACAGGTGCAGTAGGTGCTTTTGATGTAAGTAAAGGTGCTAAACAGGTTTTAAATTTCCTGATGCCTTATTTAGCTTTTGCAGTTTTCTTACTGGTAAATACTATTGCACAACACAACGTTTCCCAGTTTTTTATCTATGCACTGGTAATTGCTGTGATGATTGTATGTGATATTATGAGCAAGGGAAATCCTGCAAGAATGCTGCTGATATTTTCTTTAGCCGGCATCACTGCTTTATTTATTGGCATGCTTTCATCAGGCCTTGTTAGTGCTTATGCTTTTACCAGTGTTGGTTTATTCTGCAGTACTTTATGGCCTTGTATTTTTACCATTGCTGTTGCAGGACTTGGCAAAAATACCAACCAGGGCAGCAGTCTTTTAATCATGATGATTATGGGTGGCGGAATTGTGAGCTGGCTGCAGGGTATGCTGGCTGATCAAATCGGTATTCATTACAGTTATATCGTGGGTGTTGTTTGCTTTGCCTATTTAGTTTTTTATGCCATCAGGTCAAAAGCTGTGCTGCAATCGCAGGGTATTGATTTTGATAAACTAAACAGTGGTGGCGGGCATTAATAAAGTTTTGACAGATTTTATTTAGTATAAATTTTTATTCAAATGAGTACATATTCTTTAGGCATTGATATCGGCGGCACCACCACCAAGTTTGGTATCGTTAATTCAAAAGGCGAAATTTTA